>JAESSZ010000893.1 GCA_016763875.1 Nannocystaceae bacterium | reverse complement strand
TTGCCTATCGTCGACTCGGCCGTCCCGGTTTTCCCCGCGACCGCCATGCCTGGCACCGCAGCCTTGCGCGCAGTTCCGTGGGCGCTAGCAACGGCGTCGAGCATACCCGCGTGCACAAACTTGCTGGACGCACTCGGCGTGGTCACCAGGTTCGCGAACGCAGCCGCCAGCTCCCGCGGGGTCACTAGCCCGGTCCCGTGGCCCACGGCGATGGCCATCCGCTGCTCCTCGGGCGCCTCTCGTAGCGTCTTGCCCAGGCCGACAAGGCCAAACGACTCGAACGTGTCCGCGACTTTCTCAGTCCCCAGACGTTGCACGACCTCGTAGAAATACGCGCTGCAGCTGGTCGCAACCGCCCTGGCCAGAGCGAGGTCACCGTGGTCGTGAAAGCACTGCAGCGTTTGCTTGCCGTGTGCCCACTCGCCATTGCACGGGAGCGATTCGTCGGGCGTCACCACGCCGCCCTCGAGGGCAGCGCGCGCTAGAAATGCCTTGACCGTGGAGGCAGGCGGCGCGGGCGTATCGAGCCGCTCGGCGTTGGACACCGCGGCGATCTCGGCACCCGTTGTTAGGTCGATGACCACGACCGCGCCCGGAGCGTTGCTCTCAGCCAGAGCTCTCAGCGCCACCTCGTTGAGCCCTGAACCCTCGCAAGATGGCGCTGAGCCCCGGACTTCCTGCGGGTCAGACACCGTGGGGGACGAGGGCACGGACGAACATGCCGATGCAAACACCCAACCGATCACAACTAGCGTTCTCACGCGCACCGAACGTCTCATGGAGTGAACGTATTCCTCTATAGACGAGCCGCGCCATCATGAGTTGTTCGCAGTGGGTTCGCTGCGGCACCGGTACCCCGTGCCGCGCAGGGTCTCGAGGTAGCCCGATGCGCCCGCAAGCTTGCTACGCAGCCGCTGCATGTGGGTATCGACCGTGCGCGTGGACAAGCCCGGGTCTTGGCACCACACATCGTCCAGCAGGACCTCCCGACTTTGCACACGTCCTCGTCGGGACAACAGCGTCCACAGGAGTCGAAACTCGAGCGCCGTCAGTTGAATCTCAACGTTGTCCACCCATACCTGATGCGCTGCCTTGTTGATCCGGAGCACACCAAACTCGAGTTCGTCTTGCGCCGCCCGGGGTCGCTGCGCGCGTCTGAGTTGCGCTTTGATTCGCAGAACCAACTCTCGCAAGCTGACGGCCTTGGTCAGATAGTCATCAGCGCCAACTTCAAAACCGACGATGCGATCGATCTCATCGCAACGAGCGGTGAGCATCAAGATCGGCGTGGCGTGGGTACCCGAATCGGCCCGGAGTTGCCGACAGACCTCGGTACCGCTCATGTCGGGGAGCACCAAGTCTAGCAAGATCGCGTCCGGGCCAATGCGACGCGCCAATGCTAGAGCTTGAGCACCATCGTGTGCGACGACCACGGTCCATCCCGCCTCTTTGCAGGCGCACGCGACCGTTGCCGCGAAGTCATGTTCGTCGTCTACGACCAGAATCGTTGACACGCTTTCGGCTTAGCCATCCTGTGTGACACGGCTGTCGCGGGACTGCGCCAACTACGAAAACCCGTGCGGCGGCGCCCCCAATGTCACAGTCTTTTGCGGAGTCGTGACGGGGCCGAGACATGGCGGTCATCTGCGCCCTTCATAGTTTGCCTCATCGATGTTCGATGGCTTTGATCCTCGTCTGAGGGACGTTTTTCTCCATCGTCGACGGCGCAGCGCGCTGGTCTACGGGGCGCTGCTGACCGCGGGAGCGACCGCGCTCTCGATCGTGCTCGTCCCTCCGCCGGTTGAAGAGACGGTGGTGGTGGCGCTTGAACCGAAGCTCGAGGATTTTGCCGTGGAGACGGCCGAGCAGGAAGAGATCGAACCGGATCCGGCACCTGCACCGCCACCCAAGACGAAGATCAAGATCGTCCGTACGCCCAAGCGGCGACCCAAACGAGCCCCGCCAAAACGGAAGGTGCAAGGTGGGGCCCAGGAGTCCGCGACGGAGAAGACCGTCGAAGTTGGCGAGGGGGATGGGCACGGCCAGCCGGGCACCGGAGACGGGAAAGCGACGCGCTCGCCCAAGCCGCGCTCACCAAAGCCGAAGCCTCTCGCCAAACCAAAACTAAGGCCAAAGTCAAAGCCCAGGCTTGACCCGAGCAAACCGGTTGACCGACCCGGGAAAGCGAGCGCCCCAAAACCATTGGCGAGCAACCGGTTGCCTGCGTACCCCAAGGCGTTGCGCGACAAAGGGATCACGGGTTCGGTGCTGGTCAAGTTGCATGTGCACCGCGATGGCAGCGTCCGCGGGGCAAAAGTACTTCGCAAGAGGAACAACGCGACGACCGAAGCTGAGCAGGAGCGCGCCAACGCGCTCTTCCTCAAGGCAGTTATCGCGGCGATCAAAACCTGGAAATACACGCCAGCGAAGTTGGACGGCGAAGCGATCACCGTCTGGCACAAAGTGAACATTCCTTTCTCTCTGACCGCCGACTGATAGCCGACGGGTTGACGACAAGGGACTCACCGGAAAGGGAAAACAATGGAGCTTTCACTCCTCGAAATCTGGAATTCAATGGGCCTGCTGGCCCGCACGGTGGCCGTAGGGCTAATCGCAATGGGTTTTGCGAGCCTCGTGGTGGCGGTCGAACGCATCATGGTTCTTCGCCGGGCCGAGATTCAGTCTGGGGCATTCGCGACAAAGGCTCGCGCTCTGCTCGCGGACGGACAGTGGGACGACGTCCTGACACTGGCCCAGCGTCGGGAGTTCGCCAAGGTGCCGTTGCCCCGCCTACTGGCCTTCGGACTCGCCGCACACGCCTCGGTAGACGCCAACGACAAGCTCGGTCCCGTGGAGCTGGCTCGGCGCGAGCTGCTGCGGAAACTGGAGGTGCTTGCGAGCGAACTGCGGCGCGGCACGGGCATCCTTGCCTCGACCGGATCCACGGCTCCGTTTATCGGGCTATTCGGGACCGTCATCGGCATCATCACCGCGTTCCAGGGCATCGCAGCCTCGGGAGGCGGTGGCATCGCCGCCGTATCTGCGGGGATCGCCGAAGCGCTGATCGTGACTGCAGTTGGCCTCATCGTGGCCATCTTCGCGGTGCTGGTCTTCAACTATCTAACGACGCGCTTCGATCGCTTCGATATGGGCATGCAGCATGCGGCGAGCGAACTGGTGGACCGGCTGGAGGGGGCAAGTGCGCACTAGCCTGTACGCGGCCCGCCAACCCCGGGGCCTTACGCCGAACATCAACGTCACGCCGCTCGTCGATGTGGTGTTGGTCTTGCTCATCATCTTCATGGTCGTGATTCCAAACGTGCAAGACGGCAAGTCGATCGAGATGCTCGCGGTGCGAGACGCCGACGAGATGGACGCCGACGCAGATCCGGTGATCGTCACAATCGACCGCGATGAGACTTTCTCGCTCGGCGAGGACGACATGCCACGCGACTCCGTCTTGACTGCCGTGCACGCGATGCATCGGCAGTCACCGGGTCGGCCAGTACTCGTGCGTGGGGATGTCGGTCTGCGCTACCACGTTGTTCGTGATCTTTTCGCCGATCTACAAACGATGGGCGTCACCAACGTGGCGCTTGCGGTTGGCAAGGCCCGCCAATGGGAGCAGGAGGCGACCTGAACGATGGCGATGTCGGTCGACCCCAAACGAGGTGCTGTCACCCCCGATATGAACGTCACGCCGTTGGTGGACGTAGTGCTGGTGCTGTTGATCATCTTCATGGTCTTAGCGCCCGTCGTCTCAGCTTCGTTCAACGTGCGGCTCCCGCCAAAACCCGAGGATGACAAGGACCGCGCCCTCCAGCGGGTCAACGACGCGGACAAACCGTTGGTCTTGTCCGTGGGGCCGAACGGCGAGTGCGCCGTCAACGGCGTCGCGCTGGCGTGCGACCAGCTTCCCAAACGACTTCACCTGATGTTCAACGCCCGACCGGACAACGTCCTGTACCTGGACGGGGCTGATGACGCGGGCTACGGCGAAGTGTTGGCTCGTATCGACCTCGCGCGGGCGGGTGGCGCCTCGCCGCTCGTATTGCTGACCCAGAAACTCCAATAGCCGTGCAACGAACGACCCTCACATCCCTCGTTGGTCTGGGCCTGAGTCTTTCGTCGATAGGACCGGCGGCCGCGGCACCGACAGCGTCGTCAGAGACGCCGCCGCGGCTCGAAGCGCCCGCGCCACCAAAAGAG
>JAESSZ010000892.1 GCA_016763875.1 Nannocystaceae bacterium | reverse complement strand
CTGCGTCTGGTGGCACTCGATGACGCCGCGCCCCATTGGTTGTTCACCGCGGCGACGTGGTCGCAGCTACCCGCGGCGATGCTCTTGATCCTGAGCTTCGAGGCGGAGCGAGGCATCACCGCCGCCGCACTGGCGATACCCTGGGCCGCCGTTGCGGGAGTCACCGCACTGTACGGTGTGCAGCGAGTACTCCGTGACGGCTTCAAACCCGCGTGGAAGTTGGCGCTCAACAGCGGACTGATTTTCGTTGCGGTGGGTGGGTTGTGGACGGTCGCCTCCCGATACGGCCTGCGACCATTCGACTTTAGCGACACAATCGTCCTGCTCACGGGGGCGCATTTTCACTACGCCGGATTCATATTGCCCGTGCTTGCCGGACTGGTGGCGCGGGCCAACACCCAGCGAGTGTTTGACGCCGCAGCCTACGGGGTCATCGCGGCGGTGCCCCTCACCGCGGTAGGGATCACTCTTTCACCGCCCGTGGAAGTGTTCGCCGCCCTGCTGTTGGCGACGTGCGGGTTTTGCATCGCATTCGGACAGCTGCTCGTAGCGCGCTCAGCCAAGCGCAGCCTGGCGAGCTTGCTGTTGGCGTTGTCGAGCCTGTCGTTGATGTTGGCGATGACACTCGCAACCATCTACGCGATCACCGAGTTCCGGGGCGCACGCTGGCCTCAGATCCCCGACATGGCGCGCTGGCACGGTACCCTCAACGCGTTGGGCACATGTTTGCTCGGCGTTTGGGCGTGGACACTCGAAGGACCGAAGGACCCGCAATGACCACTTTGCTCTTGCTGGACGAAGCGATGCTCGAGCATGATCCCGGTGCGGGTCATCCAGAGCGCCCGGACCGTCTGCGGGCCGTCATCCAACGCATGAGCACCAACCCCGTCGCCGGAACACGGACGGACAACCCATGCGAAGGCAGCCTTGAGGCGATTGCGCGCGTTCACCCGCAGGCTTACGTCCAACGCATCGAGGACACGCGCGGGGTCGCGGTCGCGCTAGACCCCGATACACGTTTGTCTGAAGGTAGCGTTCACGCAGCTCGTCTCGCAGCGGGCGCGGCAGTTCAGGCCGTGGACGCGGTCGTGCGAGGCTCGGCGAGCAACGCGTTCGCGTTTGTACGACCACCAGGACACCACGCACTTTCGGATCGTGCGATGGGGTTTTGCGTCTTCAACAACATCGCTATCGCGGCGGAGCACGCCCGACAATCTCACGGACTACAGCGCGTGCTCATCGTCGACTGGGATGTGCACCACGGCAACGGCACCGAGGCTATCTTCTACGGTCGCGACGATGTGCTGCTGTTCAGCACCCACCAGTTTCCGTTTTACCCGGGGACCGGCGCGTTGCGCTACACCGGAGTCGGGGCCGGTGAGGGTGCGACGATCAACGTGCCGTTTTCTCCCGGAGCGACCGACGCTGACCTGCGGCGATCGTTCCGCGAGTTGCTCGAACCGATTGCCGCGGAGTTCAAGCCCGACATCGTCCTCGTTTCCGCCGGATTCGACGGGCACGGGCACGACCCTCTTGGGCAGTTCGAGCTGTCTGCCGAGGGCTTTGCAGACCTGTGCGGGAGTGTGAAGTCCATCGCCGACCAACACGCAGATGGGCGTTTGGTCTTACTGCTCGAAGGCGGCTACGACCTAGAGGCGCTGGCCAGTAGCGTGCACGCGTGCACACGCGTTCTCGCAGGTGAGTCGTCACCCGACGCCACGACGCAGTCAACGCCCGAGGGTGACCGCGCCGTGCAGCAGGCCGTCGCGCGTCATCGTGAGCGCTGGCACCTGTGATGCTCGGAGACGTGGCGCCCACGCAGCTCACATGGTGTCCGGTGAGAGCGACAGGCGTTTGAGTAGGTCCCAGAACGTACTCTTGCTCATCTCGAGTCGCCGGGCGGCCTCGCTCCTATTGCCCCCGCTGTCCGCGAGAACACGCGTCACATAGGCGCGGTCGAAGACACCTCGCGCCTCGGCGAACGGGAGGAGCAAGGCTTCCTCAAGTTCTCTTAGGTGTGTTGCGGCGCGTGCCGTCGCAGGAGCTGCGACCTCGGTCGCGGCTTCAGGACACCTTGAAGAAGTGCTTTCCCATGTGGGAACCAGACACTCCCAGGCTCGACAACTGCGTAAAGGATGACATGCGCCGCTCTCCTGCCAGGTTGCGCGATGCGAAAAACCCTTGCCATCGGGTGGATATCAACCCTGGCGCTTCCGTGAGTGGTTGGGCTCACGGCTAGTTTTGCGAGCGCTTCCAAAATAAGCGCCACGTATTCGTATTTCTGCTCATCTCCCCAGTGTTCACCAGTATAAACAAGCACATTGCGTTCGTCCGCCTTGTAACGCGGATGCGCATACAGCTGGTAGCCCATGGCGGGATGTTATTAGAGCCTATTGATCTGCGAAGCGTGCTCTGCTTGGTCAAGCGGTTCTAGCTCACCTCGCTGGAACATCCCAAGCGTATCCTCAACCTGTCCCCGAAGCTCTATCGCCTTGAGCTCGTCCTCCCGAAGCAAGACAAGCGCAGCGTCAACAACAGCCTCGATAGACGAAAATCGGCCAGAGGCGACCTCTTGCTCGGCAAACTGCTGCCACGTGGGGGAGAGGGAGATTGTCGACATCGGCATTCCAGCCTAGCACGGCGTGTCAGGCGCGGAGAGGGACGCCGGAGCCGGTGCCCGCCCCACTCCCCGTCCGAGCCGTGGAACCTGAGAAGCCCGAGGCCGTGCTCCCCGCTTCCGACCAAGCCCCACCGAAAGGGGATACGAAGGCCAAACCCAAGGCAGCGACTCGGGTGAAGGTCCCAGTCACCCTCGTGCTCCATTTTGTCGACGCTACAGAGGTAAAGATCGGTCGAGTGTCGCTGACGGTCCGCCGGAAGACGGACGCCACAGTCCCCAAGGAGCGCCATCGTTTGCGCTGGCGCAGAACGGGTGAAACTAAGTGGCACGACGAAGGTCAACGAAATTTCAACTCGAGCGCTGGTTACCTCGTGCGCCTCAGGCGGCCAGCGTGACCGTTGTCGAGCGGCCCAGTCCATGACGGCCCGTCGCCGTCCGGACTCCCGGTCGAGGCGCCGAGATTCCGGCCATTGGCTCGCGTGACGGGCCGGGACATCGGCTATCTGCGCTTGATTGTTGGGTGTCCATATTGGCTCTGTTCGTGCTTTAGCACGGAGCATGACCGCTCACGCCCCCTATCGAGCCCTCTCCCGTCTCGGTCCCCTCGCAGCAACGCTTGCCTTGATCCCCACGCTGGCCGGATGTCCGACTGAGCGTGACGCGACAGCCAACGACGATGGGGAGAGTTCGGGTTCGGGTTCCAGTAGCACTAGCGCCGCGGACGACGGTGTTGCCAGTCCCGACCCGAGTACGACCGGTGGCCCCGCAGACAGTGGTTCGACGGCAGCCGAAGCCGACGACACGGGCACTACCACAGACGAAACGACGAGCGACGACAGAAACGACACCGACTCAAGCGGCGGCGAACCCAGTTGCGCCGACGAGGGCGGGCTGTGCACGCTCGATTTCCCCAAGGACTGGAACGGCCCTGTCGCGCTGATCTCGTGGGCCGACGGCGAAGAGCCCCCCGAATGTGCAGGCGGCTACGACATCACGACCGCGGGAATGCTGTCCAATGATCTGAGCGCTCCTGATGCGGTGTGCACCTGCGAGTGCGGCGACGCCAGCGGCGGATCTTGCGAAGGCGAGGTATCGATCAATCGCAACGCTGTTGTGTTTGGGACAACGTGTATCCCTGGATTTCTCTCTCCCCTGGAGCACGGGACGATCGAACCGGGCAGTTTTCTCACGCTATTGCAATCTGGCACCCCGCCGATACCCGGACCGGATCAAATCGGACTCCTGGTCGGAGACAACCAAACGCCGCCCACCTATAGCGGTGGATCATGCAGTCCCGACGACGCCGAAGTTGTGTCGCCCGCGTCATTTGCCAGCCATGTCGCGTTGTGCGCGGGCACGCCGCTCTCGGGTGTCTGCGAAGAAGACACCCTGTGTATGCCCACCGCTGAGGCACCGCAGGACACCGCTGTATGTCTCTGGCAGGAGGGGGAAGTTTCGTGCCCCGCCGGCTGGGGCTACGACGAGCGGACGGTCGTGTACGGAGGCATGACCGATGACCGCGCCTGCAGCGACTGCTCCTGCGGCTCGCCGTCTGGTAATTGCACTGACGGCTTTGTTTCATTCTCCGGCCCCAACTATAATGGCTTCGCCGCTTCGCCTTCATGGTGTGACCCGCTTCCGAGCGGCGCAATCGTCTCTGTTGCCGAGTGGAACGGTGTCGAGCCCACCAACAACGTCGGGTGCAACGCCTCCGGTGGCAACCCGCAGGGCGAAGCGGTTGGTGTCGACCCGATCACGGTGTGTTGCTACGAACCCGAATCGCGATGATCCACCGGGCGGCACAGCATCGGCGCCTTCGCGTTCTGCACCCCCTGCACCCCTCGCTCGAACTGCCATGGGTGCTCACCCGCGATCGTGAACTGGCACTTCTTGCCGCCATCCACGGCTCTTGATCGTTGACACCTGGGTCCGCGGCGGGCGATGCTCGCGCCCCAAGGTGGTTCGACTTCAGACTATGCTGTTGGCAGGTTGGGCGGCATCCACCGGATGCCGCGTCGAGAATCCAGATCATTGCGCGAACCTGCGTGCAGATGCGACGTGCGTGGAGCGAGGGGCGGGAAAATTCTGCACTTTGTGCACGCGAGACAATGGCTGCGTTGAGACGCCTCCCACAGCTCAGTGTACGCCTGACGGGGCCGAAACCGTCGGCACCACAGGGTCTACAAGCGTTGGCACGGGCTCGACGACACCGACCAGCGACTCTAGCGTGGGCACGGCTCTGTCCGCACAATGCACACAGGAGGGCGGGGCGGAGGACTGCATGACCGGCACCGACGGCACCGACGGCACCGACGGCACCGACGACACTGGCGGGCCCAATGTCATGGTTTGTCAGTACGAGTGTGCCTCCAACGACGACTGCACGGTCTCGGGCATGGATATCGGTCTTGCCTGTGGTGCGAACGACTACTGCTTCTCGCCGTGCGCCGCTGATATCGACTGCCAGTTGTTTGGGTTCACCGAATGTACGACCAATATGGAGTGCGCGGACGCCTTCCAGGGCGTGTGCATCGACTTCGGGAACCCCGATTTCTGTGTCGCCGAAGAGAACCCGGCGTCCGACTGCGCGAGCCTCCTGCAGACCGCGATCGAGGCCACGGATGTCGACGGCGCCACGGTCACGGTGTGCAGCTCGACCTCCGAAGCGACCTGCGACGATCTCAACGGCGACATGACCTGCATAGTCCCCGCTGCCGCGTTCTCCTGCGAGTTCTGTCCTGATGCATTCTCCTGCTATGAAGACGCCGAGACCTGCGAGTGCGGCGTCACGGCCGACTGCGAGGCCGCAATGTTCCCAGGCGAATGCCTCGACGGCCTTTGCATCGACGCCTGCGAAAGTGACACCGACTGTGACGGCATCACCAACACGTTCGACGGCGGCGGCTACGTCTGCAAGTAACCCCTCGGTGTCACCCTGCTTTTCCCACAGCGTGTGACTGAGACCGCACACCCCGAGCTGTCGCACGAGAAACGTCCGGGCTTTCGACCCGCGCGCCTGGACACCGGACTTGATGTCCGGCCGCCCGTAGAATCTCGACTCGATCTCAGTCACGCCTTTGAAAACACTCCATTTCTATCTTGGACTCAGGCTCGCTTACTAGCGAGACATGGACGCCGATGTCTGCTCTCTCAATCTGATCCCAGCCGTGAAACCAATCGAGATTCCTGAGACTGCGCTGACCCTAGATGCCGGGTTTCCCAAGACGGACGGACTAACAACGGGTGAGGTTGTCGACGATCGGCACCCCGCACTCGTCGGCCGCATTCGCGTTCACCGGGTCGGCGATGCTGCGCCACACTGGCTCTCCACCTTGCGGGGTATCAGCGCCCGCATCGGCGATCGCTTAGTCACGGAATTCGTCGAAGGGCACGACGACCCGATCGTCATCGGGGTTGTTGATGGCTACCAAGAGCGCGCGCCAGGCCCCGACCGAACCGCGAGCCTCGAACTGCAGCGCGACGAGACAATCACGATCTACACCCGGGACGGAACGTTGTTGCTGGCGATCCGCTCTGGCGAACACGGACCGATTCTTCGCCTCGGTGGTCGCGACGTGTGTTGCAGGCGGAGGGCAACCTCCGGATCGAAGGCGAGAGCGTCGAGATCTCGGCAAATAGGGAACAACGTCAGCATTCGTTCTGCGGCCGATGTCGACATCCAAGGCGAGACCATCCAACTAAACTAGGCGTTCGCCCACGGCATACGCGGCGCCACATGACAGAGAACCTCAAAGACCGCCTCCAGTCGGGCATCGTTCTACTTGAGCGTTACCTGAAGATTCACGGCGCCGAACTCATCGCGCTCGACGATTCCATGGTCGCGACGCCGCGACACTGGGTCGCCACGAGCGGTGAGGCAGTCTCTCGCCACGCCACCAGGATCGACCACGTCGTGCAGTGCGGCCCATTGCGGCGTGACACCGACGGCAGCTGGTGGTGGCAGGACCACCTTCTTGGGTACGACGGCCTTCCATCGCCCTCGCTCGATCGCGTCGAATCCTCGGGAAGTGTCGTGGCCCTCGCCTTGGGCGACGCCCTCGAAGTCACCACCGAACTACTCGACCACACGAGGCACCAGCGCGAACTCCAAGCCGCTCGACGCGTTCTGTACCGCTGCGATCACTGGAAGCGCTCAGGAACCTGGTAGGGTGATCGTTCGATCCGCGGACACGTTGGCGCGACAACGCGTCCGCGTCCAGCCGTGGTACGATCGGGCACCCCGCGATGATCACGACCGCAGCAGCCGTAATCGCGATGCTGCTCACGCTGGTCCTCCCTATTTACCCGGACGGGATCACGCCGCTCATTGCCGCTTTTCTCAGCCTGGCGGGGCTTGCGGGCGTGTTTGGCCTGCTCAGCCGGGCGGCCCGCCGCGAGCTTCTCATCATGACGCCGTGGGTCATCGCGATCGCGATTGGCTTGCTGATCGGGAGCTTGCGCAGCGGAGAGTCGCGACAAGCGCTCGAAGACTCGCTCCCCTACCTGTTGTTCACGCTAGGTATCCTCGCGGGCCGGGGCGCACGCAATCCGCGACTGGTCCTCGTGGTCACGTTGATCGTGTGCGTGCTCGATAGTCTCGTATCGCTGTACAAGATGCCGAGCTACGAGGTCGGCATGCGGTCGACATACAACTACTTCAAGATCACCGCTGGGCTACCGCTCGTCGGCCTGTTCGTCGCCCCTTTGCTGCGCCATACCGATCCGAAGGAGCGGTCGCCGCTCCTCATCTCGCGCCCTATCGAGGCCACGATCGTGGCCATCTTGTTTGTCGGCATGCTCTTTTCGGTCAGCCGTGGCATGTTGCTGGGCTGGGTCTGCGGGGCGCTCGTCGCGGTCTACATTCGCCGACCATCACAGGTATTGCTCGGCGTGTTGGTGATGGTCGTGGTCGTCGTTGCGTACTCCTCGGCGTTCGCGGACTTCGGCAGTCGCTACCTACGCTTCGAAGCTGCGTCCACGGTTGAAGGCCGTTTCCGGGAGATCGAGAGCGCCTGGCTCACCTTCGTCGAGTATCCGATGTTCGGGGCGGGACTCGGTGCGATGTTCGAGGTCGATGGGTTCTACAAGGCGTTCGTGCACAACATGGCCGCCTACCATCTGTGGAAGTTCGGCCTCGTGGGGACCATGTTGCTGGTGGTGCCCATGCTGATCGTTGCACGACAGCTACGCCACATCCCTTTGGTTCCCCGGTCCTACGCGGTGGGCGGCACGGTGGCCGTTGTCGCGTACCTGGTCACCTGCGCGGCCTACAAGACGTATTACCTCGTCTGGATCTACGGGGTCGTTTCTGGCGCGGGTATTTCTTGGTTGTCCGCTTGGAACCTGCGGAGAGATGCGGTCGACTCACTCGACTCGGACCAAGACGTGTACGAAGACGTGTACGAAGACGGGCCTCAATGAGCGGACTGGTCGTCATCATCCTGACTCTCAACGAGCAGGCCAACCTCGACAAGGCGTTGGACTCCATCGGCGATCGTGCGCCAGTGATCGTCGTGGACTCGGGCTCGACGGACAGCACACAAGAGATCGCCCGCAACCGCGGGGCCGAGTTGCATGAACATGCGTTCGTGGACTACGCGCGTCAGCGCAACTTCGCGCTCGAGTTGGTCAGCGATCGATTCGAGTGGACGTTCTTTCTCGACGCCGACGAAGAACTCACGCCGCAGCTGTGGGCGGACATCGAGGCGGCCACGAAACGCGACGATATCGACGGCGCCTACGTCGGTCTCACGTTTCATGCCTTGGGCCGAGAACTCAAGCACGGGAGCTTTGCGCGGGCCGCCATCCTTAGACTCATGCGGACCTCGATGGCGCGGTTCACCCGTGGCTCCAACGAGCGCGTCGACGACAGCCAAATGCGGGTCATGCTGCTCGCACACAAGCTCAAGCACACGGACGCCAAACCGCTCGCGTCCTGGTTTCGCAAGCATGTGGGCTACGCCGAGCGCGAGGCGCAGCACTACCTCGACGATCGCGAAACACGGCGTGGCTTGGAGGGTTTCGGACTACGGACCAAAGCCGGGCGCATGATCGGCGTGCGCTGGGCCTACAACAAGATGCCGCTGTTTGTGCGACCGTGGGTTCACTACGGTCGAACCATGGTGTGGCAGAACGCGTGGCGAGATGGCGTTCCCGGCATCTTGTACGCCGGGATGCAATCACTGTGGTACCCGATGGTCATCGACCTGCTGATTTTTGAAGAGCAGCGCCGTCGTCGGGACAAGTAGAGCGCGGTTGTGGTCCTCTAGACCGGCTTTGGCGGCGGTACGTTTGGGTCGCTGGCGGGACCGACGACGGAGCGTAAGCCCTTGGTCGCGGCCGCCGTTCGTGT
>JAESSZ010000891.1:0-2500 GCA_016763875.1 Nannocystaceae bacterium | reverse complement strand
GAGACAATCGAACCATTAGCCGCGATCTCGCTCGATCTCGCGTCTCCAGGACGCGTCGGCTAACGATTTGCCCGCACGCGACGTTGTAGGAACATGCGCGTCATCCTTGCCTGGGCCATCGTCGCCGCCGTGGGCTGCGGTACTGACGCTATCTCGCCGCCGCCGCCGCCGCATGACAATCCGAGCCAGCCCGACAATCGTGCGGTCGCGGGTCCCTCCGCCGTCGCCGACACTGGCTACGAGGTCGGCATCGAGGCGCCCGAACACGCCGAGGCAGGCAAGCCGGCGATCGCCAAGGTGTCGGTCCACCCGCACGCGCCGTGGCACATGAATGCGGACTTCCCAGCCAAGCTCCGGATGTCGGCCTCGGAAGGCGTCGACCTCGACGCGGTTCTGCTCACCAAGAATGATGCCGAGCGTCTCGACGATGAGGGGTTGGTGTTCCCCGTGGTGTTCACGCCGCGCATCGGACACACCGGTCGCGTCACACTGACGGGCGAGATCAACTTCGCAGTCTGCGGCGTCGCTGAGTGTTCGCCGGTCAAGGTGCCGATCGAGTTCACCCTCGAGATCACCCGGGAGATCACGTAGTCGCCTCACTCATGACGCGCACGGGCCAAGTGACGCAGCCGCGCGCGGAGCACGAAAGCGGCGAAGATACCCGTCGCTGATACGCCGGCCATGACGAAGTAGGCCTCGCCCGCGATCCGGGTATACAGCACGCCCGCGAGTGGGAGCCCTATTCCAAACGCGAGGCCAGTCGCGACACCGGAGTAGAGCGCGGTCGCGGTCGCCGTTGCGTCCTCTCCGACGTGCTCTCTGATCATGCTCATCGCGCCCAGGTGGGTGGCGGCGAATGTGATCGCGTGGAGAAGCTGCGCAGCAAACAGCCAAGGTAACGAGGTTGTCAGCGCGAGCACTGGCCACCGAAGCAGACCGCCGACTCCGGCGATCGTCAGCATTGTTGCGGGGCTCAATCGCGTAGCCACGCCCGGTGCGAAGCTAAACAGGACGATTTCAGCCACTACCCCAGTGGCCCACAGACCGCCGATGGTCGCGTCGCCGATACCGGCCGCACGCCAGTGTTGTGTTCCGTAGGCGTACAAAACGGCATGGCTGCCGTGGAGCGCAGCACAGGTCAACAGAAACAGCCGAAACTCGGGGCGGCCCAGTAGCTGACGAACACCGAGGCGCGATTTTGTCTTCGGCGGTCGCGCGCGTCGAGGGAGCAGCGCCATCGCTCCGATCAGCACTGCAGACGCGATCATCAGCGTAAACAGGATGGCGTCTTGCGGTGCGCCTTCGAGCAGCCAGCCCACACCCAGCGATCCCGCGATGAATGCTGCCGAGCCCCAACGGCGAACGCGGCCGTAGTCGACGCCCCCGTTATTGGCCGCCGCGACGGCCGAGGCGTCGATTAGCGGTACGAGCGGTGCGAACGCGACGCCAAGCACCAGCGACAGTACGAGCAAAGCCGCGGTCCCGTGCGCGAAGGAAAAGGCGACGTAGGAAGCGAGCACGCTCGCGGCCAACAGCATCGCCATCCCGCGCGCGTCGCCCTTCCGATCGGCGTAGCTGCCGAGGATTGGATTGACCACGAGCCGAGCCCAGGCCGACAAGCCGAGCGCAACGCCGGTCAGCTCCGGGGAAAGCCCGCGGCTCTGCAGCCAGACCGGCCAGAAGGGCATGAAGACCCCCAGCAGAAAAAAGACCGCACAAAACCCGATAGCGAGTCTGACGGCCGCGCCCACGCGGGCACCGTACGCCCGCTGGCGGGCCTCTGGAAGGGCAGGAAACGACGTGATGGCGTTGGCTTCGATCGATAAGCGATCGGAATCGATCGGGAATTTCGATCGATCCACGATGGCCGCCGAATCGGGCCGCCTGTGCATAACTTCAGCTGCGCAGATTACTGGACAGCGATCCGTGTTTACTCATAATGGCGGTCAATGCCGCACACCGTGGTGTCCCCGACTGAGGTTCCGGTCGATGAGGTTCCTGTCCGCGCGCCCGACGGCGCCGCTGAGGAACGCGCAGCCAAACGCATGGTGCCTCGCCTGCGCTTGGTTGGTGAAGGCATCCTTGTGGACATGGCCGAGGGCATCGTCCCCGACTACCGCGAGATCGAAACCGCGGTGCTCCATCTTTCGTTCGCATACGAGGGTACCGAAGTTGCCGCAGCAGACTCCGCGACGCATGTCAGCGTGAAGCAGGGCAAGGGACGGCGGCGCATCGTTCGCGACTTCGCAGCGGAGGCCCGCGCGCGACAGCTGCTAGAGAGCTACGGCCCCGTCGAACTCGACACGCTCGACACGCACGCGCCGATGCCCGACTCCACGGCGGACTACGTCGTTGATCTCGACGGAGACCTCGACTCCCTTTGCGCATTCTCGTCGACCGCCGTTCCCAAACTTCGCGCGTTGGGTTGGCACGTCGAAATTTCCGACGACTACCCTTGTCGTGTGGTCAACGCGGACTCTTGGTACGCGAGCATCGACGG
>JAESSZ010000890.1 GCA_016763875.1 Nannocystaceae bacterium | reverse complement strand
TGCCCAGCCTTGGTTGTGGGCGTGAGCGGTTGTCGTCATCACGGCGATCGCCAGTGCGGCGGCCCCGGTGGCCGCGCCAACTTGCACGAGCAGCAGAAGCAATTGTTTGCGCATCAAGCCAGGCATCCTCATCGGCGATGCGGTGCACCCTACACCTCGCCCGCTTGCCCGTCGTTTTCATGGGCCGCGATCCCTCAGTTGACGCGTCGCGATACCCCTGTGGCACACTCGCACGCGGTGCCTTCCTGCGACCCCTGGTTCCAAGTTGCGCTCGGCCTGCCCGCCCGGCGACGCTTGTCCCGGCTTGGCGTTGCGTCTGTGGCAGCGCTGCTTGTCGCGAGCGTTCCCGGTCTCGCATCGGCTGCGCCTACGCCCAATCAGAAGATTCGGGGCAAGGGCGGCAACTTTGGCGCTGGGATAAGCCTTGGCGATCCAATCGGGCTGACGGGCAAGTACTTCCTGGCGCCCAACCACGCGTTGCAGTTCGACTTTGGGTGGGCGCTCATGCACCACGGGATCGGCCGGGTCGGTGCCGACTATCTGTGGCACCCCGGGACGTTCGCATCGACGCCCGATCTCGACTTCATGCCGTACATCGGGGGAGGGGTGATGCTCGGGTTTTGGGCGGGCTATTGCCACGGCTCACGTCACGGCGGCCGGTATGGCGGCGGTTGTTCACGCGGCGGCGCTGCGATGCTGCTTCGCGCGCCGATCCTCGGGCTGGCCATTCACTGGAAGATGGTCCCGCTGGACACCGTGCTCGAAGGGAGCTGGTCGCCGTTTGTCGTATTACCCGACGTCTCGCATGGCGACGTGTCGTTCAAGGTCCGCTACTACTTTTAGTGGACTCCGGCGACGCCGGGTTCAACGGGCCAGCAGTGCGGTGAGCGCGGGCGAATGAAGTTCCGCCTCGCGTTCGCCCTGGGCAATGGTGGCGTCGATAAGGTCCGGGTTTGTGTAGTCCCAAGCTGTCACTGGCGGCACGACGGTCGGGGCGATGTACAGCCGCTTGCCCTGCTGCCCCGTGACCTCCGCGGGGTAGGGGCGCGTCATCATCACGAGGTTGTATTGCACGCCGTCGACGTCCTCGGCCGCGCTTGCGGGCACGTTGTCGATCAACCCTCCGTCCAACAGACGGCGTCCTCGGAATCGGCCAACCGGTGTGAAGGGAGGGCTCGACGACGACGCGATCACCAGATCCGTGAGTTCCTCGGGGGTCTCGCACTCGCGTGCATCCACCACGTGCGGTCTGAACCCGAGACGACGGCTCAGCGTGGGGTGGACCATGTTGCGCCGCACCCTCTTTTCGAGGTTGTAGGCGGAAAACCCGAGTAGCGCAGCGGCGGTCGAGGTCATCAGGCGCGGGATTTCGGCGGTGACAATGAGGATCGGAAAAGGCTGCGCTCGTATGCGCTGGAGCCCGCCGTCCGCGTAGGCGCACAGCAACGTGTCGCGATAGATTCGACCGTGCGGAATGATCCCGCGGCCACGCAGCAGGCGGGTGAAGTCGACGTTCTTGGTGACGTGCTGTCGACGTGCCCGCCAGAAGTCCCGGGTGATGCGCTCCCGCTCCGCAAGAAACAGGGTGACCACGCACGCGCCCGCGCTGCACGCCGCGATGGCCGCCGTCCTGGGCAGGATCCGCTCCGCCCACTGGTGCAGCAGACCAAGTTGGTAAAAAGCCCGATTTCCGCCACCTGCGAAGGTCAGCCCGAGATTGCGCCGCGCGTGCGGGCGCGTCTCAAGCAGCCGTTGCAACCGCGGAGAAGACATCGGCGACCTGCTTATCATGAACCGCCAAGGTCCGGCGCCACGCTCATGTTCTGCATGATCGATCGCCGCATGACCGCACCGGGATTGGTGTCGTCGAGTCGTACCTCACCCTCGGCGTCGACCTCAACGCCGAGGCGCTGCAGGGCGTGGGCCACGGGCGGGAAAGCGACGGACGCCAGGTACCGCGCCGCCGTCTCAGAAAACAGGGGCTTGCCGTACCACTGGTCCAAGTGCGCCAGCACCTCGTCGGCGCGCCAGCGTTTGGGGGTGTCGCCGCAACAGCGCCGAAGCTCGACCATGGCGTCGTCCAGCGTTCGTGTGCCGCCGGAGTCCTCGCGCAACGCGACGTCGGTCAAGAACGCAATCGCCGCCCCGCCCCAGTACACGCGCTGATACGCGAACCCGTCGTGCATGGCGTCGCTTGTGGCTTGCAGCGTAGTGCCTCGCCCGCCTCGTTCACCACGCGCGAACCCGTCGGCGAGCCGTGCCCACCCGGTTGCCTCGTCGTGTTGCTCGCTGCGCGCGCGCATCAACTCGGTGTAGTAGGTGACCCATCCCTCGGCCATCCAAGGTTCAACGATGAAAGGCATGCCGTGGTGCAACATCTCGTGCACGGTGGTCCACCCGTGCAGCAGGTCGCGGTCTTCGGCGCCCTCATCCAGCATGATGAAGATCCCGGGCCCGCCGCCGCGTGCCGCCATACCGAAGTAAACCGCGCCCCCTTGGGCTGCGACGGGGACCACGACCACTCGTAGCTGCTCGCGCGGGAACCGGCCGTCGTACAGCGGCGCGACGATGTCGACGGTGTCGCCCAACCAAGCCTCAAGACCGGCGTCGGAGCACTCGATTTTTTGGTCCAGCGTGACGACTTCGAGCCGTGCGCCGCGGCGCTTCATGTGCAGCAAGTTGACGTCACCCCACACCGCGTACGCCAGCCACTGAAATGTGGTCGGCCCGAGCTTGTAGGTCGCATTCGGACCCCGTGGCGCGTCGTCAACCGTTGGCCACGGTACCGAGGCCTGGTAACCGGGGGGCAACTCGAACGTGAGGGTGACGTTTGCGCGGGGGGGCAACTCGCTTGGTCGCCAAAGCCATGCGGTCGCGCGTGCGATGACGCTGTCGCCGACGCGGCGCGCGATTCGGCCGCCGCCGCCTTCGGGCGCGAGTGCATCGAGGTCGATCTCGATGTCGATGCAGGCGCCCGCGGCGAGTCCACCCAACCGCACACCTCGGCGGGTTCGTGGCAGTCGCTGTCCCTGCGAGGTCTGTATGGTCGTTGCCCAGCGGGCGTGTTTGGGCAAGCCGGGCACGAACATCTCGGGCGGCCGGCCGTCGAAACACACGCCCACACGCGCCACCGAGAGGGCCTGGTCCAGTTGAACCGTGTAGTGCCAGCCGCGCAGCGGGCCGTCGTCTTGCGCAGTGGCAGGCGCGCGCGACTGCGGGTCGAGGCCGCGGTGGCC
>JAESSZ010000889.1 GCA_016763875.1 Nannocystaceae bacterium | reverse complement strand
TTGGCGATGACGGCGGGGATCGCTGGCGCCGCGAAGTTACCCCCCGCGACCCCGCACATGCCTGCCACCGTGCCGCTGGGGTGTGCCGCGGTTCCCTGATCGACGCCATGGATCACCGCGGTCCGGTCGTACAGTCTGTACTCTGGAGCGGCCCACGCGTACCCGAGTGCCTCGCCGTTGGGTACGTCCGCCCAGTCGTTACCCCAGTTCCACTCGATCGGGCCGCGCAATCGGCGAATCGGTGCGTCGGCGTCGGCGTCGCCCGACGCATCGAAGTTGGTGTAGTGCTCGGAGTCGTAGCCGCCTTCGTCGTAGCGCGGCACGTACATTGGTACCTCAGAGTTGATGAACGGGGCCCACATGAGCTCGTGGCTCAGCCCTCCGGGCATGTAGACCGTGAGAATCTTCGTGGGCATCGAGGAGGCGCCTCCTGCCTTGGCGGGGCGCGACCATAGGCCGTAGCGGGCGAGCAACGCGGCCTGTCCCGCACCCAGAGTCGTCGTCAGTAGTTTTCTACGTCCAAACTTCATGGCTGTAACGCTCCGATTGCTCGCTAGAAAAGAAGGAACTGGGGGTGGCGGACAAAGTAGGAACACACGCCCGCCCAGGCGATCGTGGGATCCTCGTTTTCGGCCAGCAGGGGGGCGAACACGTGGTCGACCACCTCGTCGATGTCGGATTCGTTCGCCTCGCGTCCCAGAAAGTGGAGGTACTGGAACTCGATGTTGTCCCGGACGCTCTGCAACTCTTCCATACCGGTCACGGCGGTTGCGTGGCGAAACAGGGACGGGTTGGTTTCCTTGTCGACCGCCATCGTGCACCAGCGCCGCGACAGCGGGACCAAGACTTGGACCAGTGGCGGGGTGAAGTTCGGGTCTCCGGCAACCGCACGGATCGGGGAGGTCCCGCCCAAAGCGTAGAAGTTGTTGATCGGGTCGACGTGGAACGAACCTGGCACCGCGTCGGGGTTGTGAATGGGGTAGTCGCCGCGGCGTCGCTGCGCGTCCACGAAGACACTGTACGAAGATGCATCGCTGAAGAAGTCGTCGCGGGTGAGCCCCAGCAGGTCGCGAAGACCGAACTCGATGTTCCCCGCCGACACCTTTCGGACGGTTATGGCCTCGTAGTCGGGGCTGGTGGTGGCGACGCCGTTGACCTCAAGGTCCGCTATCCAGTCTCGGATCTCTTCGAGCGTGACGTCGGTCGCGCCGCGCTGATCAAGGTCCGCGAACGACTCCATGCCCAGGGGCATCTGCGCCGAGGAGCCGGTGCCGTCGCCTTGAAGGAGCCTGAACAACTCGCTGGTATCGGGGTCCCCGGGGACGACGAGGCGTGGGTTGGCGACCAGCAGATTCTGAAACGCCTTGAGTGACGCGAAGTAGCCGGTTGGGCCGGTCAGGTGGCATCCGGCGCAGTTCACCTCAAGGGCCAAGCGAATCTCATCGTTGCGAGCGGCGTCCCCGACGGGCGCGTCGCAACCGTGTGCCTTGGCGGGGTTACTCGGGTCGTTCAGCGCGCCGCCACGCTCGGAAACCCTGTCTTGAGCATCGCGGTCACAGCCGACGAGAAGGACGGCGGCGCAAGCCGTTGCCTGGATGATGGTACGCGTCATCTTAGATTCCCCGCCGGAAGGTCTCGCTGCCTACGAGCTTGGTGATGAAGGGCTTGGCAAGGCGGCCACCATCGATGAACTCTTCGACCAAGCCGGCGAGGTAGCCACTCTCGGTGGTTGGGTCGATGTCGCGGCCGACGATGCGCTCGTGCAGCCTGCGAACAACGCAGCGGTCGAACGCCCCTGACTTTTGCAAGAGCTTTCCAAACCCCAGAGGGCCGATCGTGCCGTCGCTCGTCGCGCCCAGCAGGGACTGGTCCTTGGGGAGGAAGTCGATGAAGAGGCGGTAGGAATCGTCGAGGGGGTCCTGATTGGTGACCGGTGTCATTCGAGTCTCCGGTAGGAACGAACGCATCAGACGCGGCCACGGAGACCCGGCCCAAGGCCACTGCGTCTCGACCCACTCGTCGGGCAGCTGCCAGTTGCCCACGCCGAGGATCTGGAAGACGTATCCAGCGCGCTGGATACGTTTGAAGTGGATCGCGGCCGGGTCGATACGAACATGGCAGTGCTGGCATGTGCCGGTGGTTGCCGCGTCGACGTCGTAGGGCGCGAACTCGATGTCGCCCGGCGGCGGGGTGAACGACTCACACGCGAACGTCTCAAGCATTCGGGCTGCACGGACTCGCTCGCGGGGGTAGGCGAACAGCATGCCGACACTGGTCAGTACGCCGGCCGAGGGGATGCCATTGAGCTCGCTGCGGTCTTGCACCCGTGGGTCGAACTGGACGTTGCGGTCTGCGAGGAGGTAGGGCTGACGTTCGGAGATTTTGAACTCGCTCCAAGCGGCGGGATCGGTGGCGTCATGCAGGGGGTCGACTGGGGAGGACCATCCCGAGGCGCGCCACCAACTTTGGTCGGCGTCGAGTTGCATGGCACCGGTTCTACGACCCCACCGGACGTACGCGGCTTGAACACGAGTCGGTCCGACGCTGTAGTCGCCTGTGATCAGGTCGTCGAGCGGACGGTCGTGCCACACGGCGTGGGCGAACAGTCGGGCCGGTTCCTCCCACAACAACCGTCGTTGCCCTTCAGGATTGGTAGGGGCGAAGATTCCGTAGATGCCCGCGTCGGGGGCGGGGTAGCAATACACGAGGCTCGGGCCACAACTGCAGCCGGTGCCCGACGGCGTTGCATCGTACCCGCAGTCTTGCCCGTCGCCGTTGACCAGCGCCCCTGTGCCCGCGTCAGCGAGTACTTCGACCTCGGTGTTCTCGGCCCACCACGGCTCGACAGCGTTCACCGCGACGGGACCACCATCGGGGTCGAGACCATCGCAGTCGTTCGCGCTGGTGGCCCAGCTACCCGCCATCGCGGTGTCTTCGGCGCAGGGGCGGAGCAGGGTCGACTGATGCCCCGAGTACTCGGGCGCGTCGGCAATGTTGGGGATTAGCGGCATTCGTATCCACTGCCGCCCCAGGTCGACCATCTGCTCGTAGAACTTGGGGTCATCGAGAAGCTGACTCGTCTTGTCCGCCAGCCACGCTCCGCGATCTTCGGCCGCGGTTGCGAGCAACGCTTCGTATTCCTCGTCGACCGGAAACCGGCCCGCGAGGACCAGGGTCATGCGCCGAAGAATGCGCGGGTCCTCCATGAAGTCGGTGACCTCGAAGTCGTCGGGCCCGTCAGGGTCATCGGGATCACACGCGGGGACCCCGGTGGATCCGTCTTCGCCTGCGTCTTGGTCCGAGGCCTGGCCGGAGTCGCCGGACTCGCCGTCGTCCTCGCCCCCGGATACGCCCGACTGCAACCCGCTGTAGCAGGCCGTGCTGCACGCGAGCGCAGCGAGCGAACCTGACCAAAGTATGCGTGTGACTAGCATGCGTGCTCCTGATTGGCCGGTGTCGACGAGAGCACCGCACTGTCTCGTTTCACTGGGGGCCCCGTCCCACGGTTTTCGGCACGGGGAACGGTGCGGTGGTCGAACTCGGCCACCCCAGTAGAGGCGCGGGCGAAAACTTGGTGCGCGTCTCGGCCGACAAAAATCGGATCGCGACGCTCCCTAGCGTTTGCGCGCCGAGAGCACCAGCGCGAGGGCTCCACCGATGACCAGTGCGAGCCCCACGCCCAACGCCGCCGCACCGCCGGTCTGCGTTTCGTAGATGAACCGACAGTCTCCGGTCGTGTCGATATCGGGCCCGCTGCAGCGCGCTCGGTAGGGTCGGCCGTGCAGACCCAGGAGAACGGCGCCCGCGATCGTACCGATGCCACCCGCCGCCACGGCTGTGCCGCCAGCGATGCGCCAGCCGAATGGGCGACGACGCTCGGGCGTGCTCACCACCGCGCGCGCCAGATGCAGGTGCACGGCGCGTCGCTCCTTTGCCTTGGCCTCAAACCGGGACGTCGTCGGGAGGTAGCCGAGCTTAGAGACCTCGATGTCAACGGTACCGGGCGGCACCTCGATCGTGAATGGTGTCGTGCCGATGTACCCGCCGTCGAGGTGAACAACCGCGCCCACAGGCTCACTGGTGATGACGATGCGAGCGGTCGGGGCTAGCCGGCGGAGCAGCTCAAAGCGTGCCGAGGTGACCCCGCGGGTGATCGCTTGGGACGCTTCCTCGACGCTGCAAACCTCGCAGGTCTCGGTGTGGAGTGAACTCGACTTCCCTGAATCGCCGTCCACGAACACTAGCTCGACCTGGTAGTTGTCGTCATCGATACCGACGTTGAGCAGGATGATGCCGGGGACGCCGTGGGCCCGGGCCATCTCGACCCAGCATTCGGGGTCTTCGCAGCGGGCTTCGGTCAGCAGCACGGGGCCGAAGTTTGCGCGCCGTATTCCCGCGGTCGCGCCCTGGGTGAGTCGTGCGGTCCAGGGGGTGCTGACGCTATCGGACGCTTGCGGCGCGATGAGCCCTAGCTTGATTTTAGGCTCGCTGGGCGGCGCCGAGTTTGCGGGTGCGCCGCTCAAGATGACTGAGAGCAGCGTGGCTAGTCGCATTGGAGCGGTCCAATCGAGGTGAGGCCAGAGCGTATCGACGGGGTGATCCCGCTGACTTCAATCGCGCTCACGGCTTGGTCTGCGCTGATCCTGATCCGGCCCGCTCCCCCTCC
>JAESSZ010000888.1 GCA_016763875.1 Nannocystaceae bacterium | reverse complement strand
GCACCCCGAGCGCCGATGACGGCACGACCACGGGCGACAGCGGCACCCCCAGTGCCCCCGACGAGCCCGTCGACCCGCCGATCAAACTCGACCTCGGGGCCATCCCCGACGCGCCCGACTTCGATACCGCGTGCCGCAAGGTCGATTTTCTGTTCGTCATCGACAACTCAGGCTCGATGTTCACCGTGCAGCAAGCGCTGGTGAACAACTTCCCGGTGTTCATCGACGGGATTCAGAGCACGCTCGACTCGGTGATGAGCTACCAGGTGGGCATCGTCACCACCGACCAGTACTCAGCCAACATTCCGGGTTGCACGGGCTTGCCGTCGCTCGTTGTTCAAACCGGCGGTGGGGGCTCTAGCAACGAGACCTGTGGACCCTACGCGGACGGTTTCAACTACATGACCGAGGCCGACGATCTGTCGGCCACGTTCGCTTGCGCAGCGCAGGTTGGCACCTCCGGGAATGCAATCGAGCTGCCGATGGCCGCAGTCGAGCAAGTTGTGACACGCACTGAGGGCGGGCCTGGTCAGTGCAACGACGGCTTTATTCGCGACGACGCCCTGCTCGTGATCGTAATCATCACCGACGAGGCCGACGGCGCTGGCGACCCAAAGGGTGCGCAAGGGGTCGGCTCATCGCTGGGTACCCCACAATCGTGGTTCGATACCGTCGTGGAGACCAAGATGGGCGTACCCGAGAACGTGGTCGTACTGTCGCTCATCAACTACGCGGGCGGACCATGCCCGCCCGCCTCGCCGTTCTCCGACGGACAGAACATTGCGGACTTCACCGCGCTGTTCGGCGAAAACGGTTTCGTCGGAGGCATCTGCGAGCCCGACTTCACGCCGATCTTTGAGGCTGCGATCGGTGTGATCGACGAAGCCCGCGAAAACTTCGTGGCCCCGAACTAGCGAACGAATCGTCGACTCGCGAGGGGCTCACGCCATCCAGGGCGGGACTCGCTCGGCATCGATGATCTCGGCGATGGTGCGCCTGGCCTTGGTCACCGCCCACTGCTCCCCCGACACCATGACCTCGACCGGTTCGGGACGCGTATTGTAGGTCCCCGCCATGACCGCGCCATAGGCCCCCGCAGAGAGCACAGCGAGAAGATCGCCGGTCGCAACGGCGGGCATCGGCCGCCCCAGCGCCAAGAAGTCCCCCGATTCGCACACCGGCCCGACGACGTCGACGGTTTGCACTTCGGCGAACTGCGCGGCCGCGAGCTCAACGGGCACCACGACATGGTAGGCCTCGTACAACGCGGGACGAATAAGATCGTTCATCGCCGCGTCGACGATAACGAAGCGCTTCTTCTCGCCCGCCTTCGTGCCCAGCACCCGCGTCAGCAGCACGCCCGCGTTGCCCACGAGGTAGCGCCCCGGTTCCAGCACGAGCTCCATCGGCAGATCAGCCGTGGCCGCCGCGAGCGCTGCGCCCCAGCTCTCCACGTCCAACTCGGGATCGCCCGGACGGTATGCAATGCCGTGCCCGCCCCCCAGGTCCAACTGCGACAGCGTGATCCCGCGCTCCGCCAACGCGCTGAGCAGCACCCGAAGACGCGCCAACGAATCGAGATAAGGGCGGGTGTCTTGGATCTGGGAGCCGATATGCGAAGCCAACCCAAACAGACGAAGGCCGGGCAGCGCGACCACTCTCAGCGCCGTTGCCAGCGCGGACGCCATCGGGATCCCAAACTTTGCCTCCTGCATCCCCGTGGCGAGGTACGGATGGGTCTTGGGATCGACATCAGGATTGATCCGCAGGGAGATCGGCGCCTCGACCCCCAGCGCTTGCGCGCGAACGGAGATTCTCTCGAGTTCCTCGGTCGACTCGACGTTGATCGAGCGAACGCCCGCTCGCAACGCCGCATCGATCTCCTCGTCGGTCTTGCCAACGCCGCTGAACACGATCTTGCTGGGATCAAAGCCGGCCGCGAGGACCCGAGCGAGCTCACCGCCCGAAACGATGTCCGCGCCTGCACCCAAACGGCGAAGCAATTCCAGAATCGCGCGCGAACTATTTGCTTTGACCGCGTAGCAGATGAGGGTGGGTTTTTGTCGTACCGAAGCCTCTAGCTTGCGGAACTGCGCCTCAATGTGGGCCGCACTGTAGATGTACGCAGGGGTACCGACAGACTCAGCAATCGCAGTCAGATCGGCACCTTCGCTGTGTAGCCGGCCGTCCACGACACGCAGGCCCCACCGGCCGGGGTCGTCCAAGATCGCGACATGGTCGGCGCTCATGTCGGCGGCATCCCACGCGCTTACGTTGAAGTCAATCGTTCGGGACTCTGCCCAGGTTTTTGCTAACCTGAAATTGTCATCTTAGGTCTCCGGCAAGGAGGTCGACCCTATGCACCAAACACGACACACGCACACTCTCGCCCACTCGAACCTGGGAGGAGCCTTCTAAGGGGCCAGGGGCGTCGGTGGTGCGGCGCCAACGGGGCGTCCGCAACGCCACACCTCAGTCCATTGCACAGGAGCGGGTCGCGCGAGCGGCCATGACGTCAACCCCAAGGACACCTGGTCCGTCCAGGAGTCCACCGAGCCCCGGCGGCTAACCGGGGCAAACGGTCACACCAAGGGCCAGGGTGACCTCGCGGAGTCCAGAGGTTGGACATCGCGAAACGAGACGAACGTCAACCACTGACGGGCGATGGCAACGTCCGCAACCCCGGAACCGGCTCGATCTCGAGATGACCGCGCGGGGCCCTCTAACGGGGCGCCCCGCGCCTTTTGTTTAATTGGTCGAGAGGTAGACGACGAGCTCGCCCGCCGCCGACACGGCGATATCGCTGCGCCCGTTGCCGTCGAAATCACCCACTGCGCCCAGTTCGGCTGAGCCAAGCTCGTGCGTGGCGGATCCATAGCAGTCGAAAACCGCGGCCGGATCATCCAGCTCTATCGCCCCGTGTGCCCACGACAACGCCGCGCCTGCAAACACGAGGTCTGGGATTGAGTCTCCATCGAGGTCACCTGTGCCGACGACTTCGCCCGGCACAGGCACGACGTAGCTCACCTGCCCCTGCGGACGCGCGCTTTGGATCACTGTGACGTTGTCCACTATGAAACCACCCAAGAGCGCATCGAATCCGTCTTCGTCGGTGCCCGCTATCGCTAGGCGTCGGACCCCCTCACTCGGTGGCGACGGCAACATCCCTGGGGTCGGATCGAGAACATCGGAGATCACCGGACTACCCAGGTAAACCCCATCCGTCTCGCTGGTAGAGACGGCAACGTCCTGTGGCCCACTGCCATCGAGTTCTCCGACGACAAGCGACCTGACCGGTTGCATCCCCGGGGGCGTAAACTCCGCCGTCGGGCCGAATACGCCAAAGCCGTCGTTGAGCGCCAGCATTGGAACGCCACCTCGCTGCAGACCAATGATGTCTAGAGTCCCGTTGCCGTCGAAATCGAGGGCGTGCACCGGAGTGGTGCCATCGCCGTTGATGTAGCCGCCAACAAAGATCGTTCCTGGCGTGAACCCACCCACGCCGTCGCCGATCAGTAGGTGCGCATCACCAACAGCGTCGACCACCACAAGGTCGACAACGCCATCGCCGCTGAAGTCACCCGCAACGACGCCGCCCGCAGCGGCTCCCTCGTCGACGGGCACGGGGAGGAGCACTGGCTCAGAGGGGGCAGCCGCGCGCACAAACACGGGCGGACCTACGTCGTATCCGATAACGAGTTCGAGCCCCTCCGACGACGGGTCGGCATCCAGAAACGCGAGCGACTCGATTCCGTTTGTCGGCATTTGAGCGGGGATCGGCAGCGCGGATAACGATGGGGTCGAGGCGCATGATCCGAGCTGGGGGATGTCGACGCAGGCCATCCCCGCAAAGTCGTTCGGTAGGCACGCTTGGGTTGGGCCGCAGTCTTCCGGCCCGTCGCAGAGTTCAGGGCAGTCCGAGTAGTCGCAGCACTCGCCGTCTGGGCCGTAGTACATGCAGTAGAAGTCGTCGCTGTACTCGCTGTAGTCGCTGTACTCGTCACCGTACTCGTCGTTGAACTCGTCGTTGACCGCTTCGTCGATGCACACGTTGCCGACGCACTCCAGGCCATCGGGGCACTGCTCGTCGCTGGCGCAGCCGATCATCCCCCCGGTCGGGTCGATCCCCTCGCCGAAACCGTCGTCGCTACCCGTACTGTCAGACTCGGTGTCGCCAATGAGCACGATCGAAGGCCCGCAGCCCACGATCGAGGTCGCGAGTACGCCCACCGAGAAGTTCCACAACCGCGTATCTAATCCACCACTAGCCACCGCGATACGGTAGCAGACTGCCGCAGCAAGCGCCGACGTTCCGCGACTGAGACTACTCGTCCAGCAAATGGCCGGATCGGACGCGCTTGGTGGCCAGGTAGTGCCGGTTATCGGCCCGCGGCGCGATCATCAGCGGCTCTCGCCGGACCACATCAATCCCCGCTGCTACTAGCCCGTCGACCTTGCGCGGGTTGTTGGTGTGCAGCTCGATACGGCGAATGCCCAAGCGATGCAGCATTGCCGCCGCGGTGTCATAGCTTCGCGCGTCGTCGTCAAAGCCGAGGTGAAGGTTGGCCTCGACCGTATCGAGACCGCCGTCTTGAAGTTCGTACGCACGAACCTTGTTCGCGATCCCGATCCCGCGACCCTCTTGGCGCAGGTACAGCACAACGCCGACGCCTCGCTCTGCGATGCGTTCGAAGGCGACCTGCAACTGGTCGCCACAATCGCAGCGCAACGAGCCGAACACGTCGCCGGTCAGGCACTCGGAGTGCAGCCGAACGGGAACCACCGACTCGGGGTCCAGATCACCCATGATGATCGCAACGTCGTTGAGCTGCTCGCCGCTCGAGGTTGCAAACGCAACGATCTGAAAATCGCCCGCCTTCGTCGGCAGGGCTGCTCTCGAGATCTCAACGAGATCGTGAACGCGCGTGGCTTCGAGCTTCACGGCAGGAGCGATGTCCAGGGGCATTGTAGCCTTGCGTCAGAAAGAAACGCCGATAAGCCCGAGGATGTTTCCTAAAGCGCAGTTGCGCTTCACCGACCTCGAGTCGCGTCGACGATGTCCTGGTATAGCTTGTTGGAGGACTGCATGCCCTGCTCCACGCTTGCCAGTACTAACTCCAATAGCTGATCCTGGTCCAAACGCAACACGTCGTAGTACCGCTGGCGGTCGATCGCGTGGATCGTGGCCGGCCAATACCCCTCATTGCACAGGATATTGTTCATCGCGAGGCGCGCCACACGCCCGCTGATCTCTGACCACGGGAAGATCCTGATGACCTCGCGGTGCACCTCCACGGCGAGTTCGATCGGATGGGCGCGCTTGCACTCATCCGTTCTGAACCAATCAGTGAGCTTGCGCATTCGGTAGCTAATCTTGTCCGCGGGCGCCAAGTCGTGGAAGTACATGCGGTGGATCGGGTTGTCCTTGCGGTACTGAACCTGATCGCCCTTGTCGGTCGGAAGCAGCAGTTGATGCAGCTTCTTGAGCCAGTCGAGATTGAGAGTCAGTCGCTTCCCGCGAGACTCCAGCACGTGCTTGATACCGCCGCGAACAGCCTCGACATGGTTGTACGCGGGGATCAGCGACGACGCGCTAATAATCTCGGGATCGATCGCGGCCTTGATCTCGGAGACGTGCAGCACCGAGCCCTCGAGCGCGAAGTCGTGGTAAATCCACGACATCAGGAAGCGCTCGTCGAACTGCACGTGCTGCTCCGGCGAGAGCATTCCGAGTTTCTCCCAAAGGAGTTCGGACTGCTCGTGAAGCACGCGATAGTTGCGGGACCGTTGCGCGAGAATCATAGCGAGGCGGAGTCGAGATGGATGGTGGCTTGGGCTCAGCGCCTCGAAGCGACCGGTGGGCGAAGCTACTGGGGAAGCCCGGCCGGGTCAACCCTCTGAAACCTCGCCCAGATCCGCCGTAAACTACTGGTCTCCAAGCGAAAACAACCCTGATGCGTGCTCGTCGGCACGCGCCAAGGTCCAGTGGATCGTCCTGGCTCACACCGCCCGTCGCGAGCCCCACAGATGCTGAAATTTTGACGGCATCGCGCTCTCCTGGCACGGGAAAAGGGGTGGCTGATCTGAGTTCCGCTCCCGACGCCCATGTGTCGGTGCTGGCAGCGGAGGTTGTGCAAGCGCTTGCCCCGCCGCTCGCCGCGACCAGCGACAGCATTCTGGTCGATGCGACCACCGGGCTAGGCGGGCACACGCTGCGTCTACTGGAGGCCGCAACCCCGGGTTTGACGGTCTTGCTGGACCGCGACACCGACGCCCTCGCGTTGGCAAAAGAGCGGCTCAACTCCGCCCCCTGCCCACTTCACTTCGTCCATGCACCATTTTCCGCGATCGCATCGGAGTTGGCCGCCGTCGACATCGAGACCGTGACGGCGATCGTCGCCGACCTCGGGGTCTCTTCGATTCAATTAGATCGTGTCGAACGAGGCTTTTCATTTCGTGGTGACGCCGCTCTGGACATGCGCATGGACCCCAGCCGGGGCGAGACCGCAGCGGATGTACTGGCGGACATCCAAGTCCCCGAGTTGACGAGCATTCTTGCGAAATACGGCAACGAACCTGACGCCCGACGCATCGCGGGGGCCATCGTAAAAATGCGACCGACCACGACTGCGGCCCTCGCAGACATCGTCACCAACGCCATGACCGGACGGCAGCGCCGCAAGCTGGGCCTGCGCATTCACCCAGCCACGCGCACGTTCCAGGCGCTTCGGATCCACGTCAACGACGAACTGGGTGAGTTGCAGCGCCTGCTCGCCGATGCACCGTCCCTACTCGCAGTGGGTGGCCGCCTGGGGATCATCACATTCCACTCGCTCGAGGATCGTCGGGTCAAGCACCGTTTCCGAGAGTTGAGCGCCCCCCCGCAGCTCCCGCCGCACCTCCCGATCCTGGAGAGCGAGCGCCCTCGCCCCAAGTTCTCGCTCCCTTCGGAGTTCGCGCGAGGCGTAACCCCGAGCACCGCCGAACTCGACGCCAACCCACGCTCGCGCAGCGCCCGGCTCCGCGTCCTCCAACGAGACCTTCCGTGACCCAACCCAAGCCATCCTCTCTACGTCGACGCCAGCAAGCCCTGGTCGAGTTCGCCCACGGTTGGGGCCGACGCGGCGATGCGACGGAGCCTGTCGCGATGTCCGCCGCCGGGCGTCACCGACGCGCGCCTGCAGGCACCTCGCTACTTCTGTTGGTGATCGTCGGTGTCTTTACCGCGCTGGGCATCGCCCGCGTTCACGCCAGCACCCGTGTCCTAGGGTTTGGCGCACAGATCACCGATCTCACCGAAGAGCAGGCAGAGCTGTTGGACAAGCGTCGGCGACTCGGCGCCGAACGAGCGTACTTGCGACATCCTGATCAGATCCGAGAAGTCGCGCGCGATCGCCTTGGCATGATCCCCATGTCCCCCGACGTGATGCAGAGCATCCGGCTCAAAGAAGTCGCCCCTGCGCCTGGGGAGGACCGATGAACGTCATCCAACGGTCGCAACAACTGGTGCGCCCTATGGCGAGCGACCTGCGCTCGGTCCAACGCCGCGCGTGGCTCGTCGGTCTAGTCCTGATGCTGGGTCTGGGTGGCCTGGTGTACCGGTCGTGGAAAATCGGCGTGCCTCTGCACGAGCTGTACGCGGCGCAAGGCAATCGTCAGCAACTACGCACGTACACGGTGAAGGGTATCCGGGGCGATATCGTCGACCGCAGCTACATGCCGCTGGCGATCACCGACCGGGTGCACAACATCGTGCTCAACCCCCGAGTCATTCGCGCGCAGGGCCAGGGCGACGCGGTGCTCGCCGCGGTGATGGAGCTCTTCCCCGACATCGATCCGAACCACATCCGCGGCGAGCTTGCCAAGGACAAGGCCTATCGGAAACTTCGCATGCGCCTGGACGACAACCAGGCAGACGAGCTCATGGCGAAGAAGTTGCCGGGTATCCGCTTGGAACCCGAGCCGCATCGGGTCTATCCGCGACAGCTGCTCGCGTCACACGTCCTTGGCCGCGTCGGTGGAGAGGGCAACGGTGACCTCGGAATCGAGTACGGCCTCAACGAGTTGCTAACAGGTCGTGATGCGGCGAGCCCCGCCTATTTCGCCCGCGGCAAAAAGCTCCTTGTCGATGGTTTCCCCGACCCGGGTGTGTCGCGTGGCCACACGATCGTGCTGACCATCGACTCGGCGATCCAGGCGATGGCCGAACAGGAGATCAACACACTGGTGACCAACTGGACGCCGGTCAGCGCGAGCATCATCGTGATGGATCCGAGTTCGGGCGAGATCTTGGCGATGGCAAACCGGCCAACGTTCGACCCCAACCACAAGGTTGAGACGCTAGAGCAGACCGTCAACTACGCGGTTCAACGCGACTTCGAGCCCGGCTCGACCATGAAAGCGGTGACGATCGCCGCCGCACTTGAGCAAGGCACCATTCGGAAGGACCAGAGTTTCTTCTGTGAAAAGGGGCGCTGGCAGTACACCGACGAGCACGTCATCCACGACACGAAACAGTCCGAGTGGCTCAGTGTCACGGAGATCATCGCGTTGTCGTCGAACATCTGCACGACAAAAATCTACGAGACGCTCCGCAAGGAGAACATGGACAAGTGGGCGCGGCGTTTCCACTTCGGCGAACGTCCACCCATCGAGTTGCCGGGCGCAACCAAGGGGCTGCTAGCGAGCTACAAGACGTGGTCCGACATCCAGGGCGCGAACATCTCCTTTGGACAGGGTATGACGGCCAGCGCGCTGCAAGTTGCGTCCGCGTTTTCGGTGCTCGCCAATGACGGCGTGTACCACGCGCCGACCATCGTCCGCAGCATCACCGCCCCCGACGGAAGCGACGTCGACATGAACCGTCTCGCCCCGGAGCGCGTCGTGAGGATCTCGACCGCAAAGACCGTGATGGAGATGCTCGAGAGCGTCGTGCACACACGCAAAGGCACGGGGAAGAAGGCCCGTGTGGATGGCTATCGAGTGTCAGGCAAGACCTCGACGGCGCAAAAGGCCTCGAAGCACGGTGGCTACGCCGAGGACGAGTACTTCGCCTCGTTTGTCGGGGCGTTGCCGGCAAAGGCTCCGCGCGTGGTCATCTTGGTGTCCGTCGACAATCCCCAGGGTGGGCACTACGGCAACGAGGTCGCGGCCCCAACCTTCTCGCGACTCGCGGCGCGGATCATGACGCACCTCCGGGTGCAGCGCGAAGACGGAAGCCGGCCCTCGCCAGATCCTCTCGAGCTGATGGCCGACGATGCCAAACTCCTGGCCGGGTTCACGCCGCTCATGGACGTCGAACCGAATCTGCCCGGGCGTGGGCGCCCCAGCGTGCTGGACGGCCTGCCAGACTTCACGGGTCTGACCATGGTTGCAGCGCTCGATGCGGCCGACCGTGCAAGCGTGACGCTACTCGCCAGCGGGACCGGCATCGCCGTCATGCAGGACCGTCCGCCCGGTCCTGTGTCCGACGGCAGCAAAGTACGCGTGTTCTTCGAACCGCCAGCGTGACGAACCTCGGGGGGGTCAGTCGCCCGCGATAACGAGGGTCCACTCTTGGTCGCCGTCGCACTCGTCGTTCTTCGGGACGATCTCGATGGCGACGATGACAGTGTCGTCCAGACCGTTCGGAACGATACCTTCGCCCCACTCCATGTCGACGCTGTCGACCGCCCCAACTGACGTCGAGGACTCGAAGAATCCGCCGCACCCCGTGTTCCCGCCCTCGATACCGCGATAGACGTAGATATCGAAGTCGCAACAAGCGGGGCTGGTCAGCGTCGCTTCGAACTGCAACGTCTCACCGGGGAAGATGTCGCTGTCATCCTCCCGCACTTCAAACTCGATCCACGTCGGTTCGGTCCCGGTGAACATGAGGTTCGAAGAGGACGTGTCGCCGCTAACGCTACCGATATCTGCGGCCTGCACACACGTGACCTCTTGCGGACACATGATAGCGACCCCGGTGCTCGACCCGCCGTCGTCGCTGCTCGATCCACCATCGTCACTGCTCGACCCGCCGCTGTCCGTACTCTCGCTTCCCGTGGTGGAGTCACCAGCGGATCCCGTCGTTGTGTCCTCCCCCAAGTCGTCGTCCGCGGCGTCGAGCGACACCGTGGTTCCGTCTTCGTCGTCGAACTCGTCCCCGTCCGAGGTGCCGCCGGCCGAACCCCCTGTCGTCCCCCCGTCGAGTGTCGAGGCAGCGGAGATACTGCTGGTGAAGTTAGTCCCCGTGTCCTCACCCTCGTCACCAGAGTTCGTCACGCCAAATGGGTTTTGATCTGTCCCACCAGAGCACGCCGTCACGAGCGCGATACCGACCATAAAACAAGAGCGTAGTGCCACGATGAAGGGATCCTAACAGCCTTCGACGCGCCGTGCGTGTGCGCTCGCGCGCGTGCGGGTACGCGGAAGTGCGGCGATGCCAGTCGTCCTTGAGGGTTTTCGTCCTACTTGTCGCGACGTAGGCTGCACGCAATGACCGAGTCAGGGAATCGACGAACGGTGAAGGCACGCTTTGCCGATGCGGCCCTAAAAGCGGCGGGCGGTTGGCGCTTCTCGACACCACTTCCGATGGTGAGAAAGGCGGTCTGCCTCGCGGTTCCCCACACCCACAATCTCGACGGGCTGTTGCTGGTGCTCATGACCCAGTCGGTCGGCCTGTCCGTGTCCTGGATGGTCAAAGACACCTGGTCCAAGCCGCCAGGGATTGGACACATGGTGCGCGGTGCTGGCGGCGTCGGGATCGATCGCAGCAAAGCTGGCGGCATGGTCAACTCGATGATCGAAGCGTTCGAGAGTAGCGACGAGCTGTACCTGGTCATTCCCCCGGAGGGCACGCGCAGCTACACCGAATGCTGGAAATCGGGTTTCTACCGCATCGCGCTGGGCGCCAAAGTCCCGGTCATTCCCGCGTTCTTGGACTACGAGAACAAACGTGGCGGTTTTTATGACCCCATCGATCTTACCGGGGACGTCAAGACCGACATGGACGCTATCCGGCACGTCTATCGCGACGCGGTTCCGATGGCGCGCCATCGCGAAAAGTTCGGACCAATCCGGCTCCGCTCGGAGATGTAGCGTCAGGGCTGTGGCTCGTGCGGGTCCAAGCGGACCGACTCCAGAGCGCGCCTCGCTGCACGTGCACTGTCGAAGCGCTCGTCTGGGTTCTTCGCGAGCAACGTCGTCACAATCGCATCCAAGTCGGGGTCGTCGGCCGCGGGGTTGACCTCGGCGATCGAAGGCACGGGCGCGGTGAGGTGAGCCCGCCACGTATCGGTCACCTGCGGATAGTCGTAGGGCGGCTGCCCGGTCAGCATGATGAACAACAAAACTCCCATCGCGTACAGATCGGTCCGTGCATCGATGGGTGCCCCGATGATGTGCTCTGGCGCCATATATTGCGGAGTCCCGAACAACGCACCGTCCGCTGTCAGGCCTTGGTCCAGCTCGCTAAACGTCTCCCCAAGTAATTTTACCAGCCCGAAGTCGATGACCTTTGCTTGCTCGGCCCCTCCGCCTGACGACTGGGCGAGCAAGATGTTGTCGACCTTGAGGTCCCGATGCACCAACCCCATTTGATGAGCGTAGTGCAGTGCGCTGAGCACCTGCACCGCGATGCTGATCGCGCGTCGCGGCGCGAGCGGTCCAGACTTCAGCGCTTCAGCCAAGCCCTCGCCCTCGACGAGTTCCATCACGAAGAACAGCCCGCCATCGTCGGTGGCCCCCACAGCGTGTAGCGTCGCGATGTTCGGGTGCATGAGCATCGCCTGAACGCTCGCTTCCCGTTGAAAACGGGCGAGCAACTCAGCCGAGGCCTCCACATCGCCTCGCATCCGTTTGATTCCAACGGTGCCACCGTGCCGATCACGGGCCCGGTACACGATCCCCATACCGCCCTCGGCGACGAGGCTCTCCACCGTGTAGCGTCCGAGCAGGGTCTGCCCGATCACGAGGCCACGCTGGCCAAAGCGCGTGCGGCCGTCAAGCAGTCGGGCGCACCGCGCTCACAGACTCGATAGCCAAGTCGCGTATTTCGCGCGTCTACTCGACCTTCTTGTACACGACGGAGTAGGTTCCACTGTCTTCTTTGATGCGTGAGCGGGCGCCCGGGCTTACAAATCGAGGGTCGCCCTTCGGAGTCCCTCTGTCATCATCTGCAGAACTAGACGTAATGGCGAATACGCGCATGGTAGCTTTGCCTGATCGGATCATCTCCTGCACGTCAATTTCTTCCTCGCTCTGCATCATCACAGCTCCGCCCGTTACATCGTTCAGATAGCATATCGACCGGTCGAGGCCGGCGGGATGACGGACCGATCCGGGACTGCTCACTGTGATCTGGGTCGTTTGTCGGCGGTTAGCAATATTACTTTTAAGCCAAAACGGGGCCCGGTGGCCCCAAATCGGCCGTTCTATCCTGTCGATCCCTGCCATCGAGTTTTTCGAATGAAGTTCAGGCTCCGCGCAGTACCGCGCCGACGTTTCCTCTGCTCAGGAACTGCGCCCAGGGCGCTAGCCCGCGACGCAAACGAGGACCGCGGCCTATTTCTTGCGCACCGGTGAAGGCAACCCCGAGTCGTGGCCATAGACCCACCGGAACCGGCGGCGCCTATAGGCCGACGGGGAGTGGTTGATACGATGAAAATAAGCTTGCGTTCCTTAGGTGTGGTTTCTGGTTTGCTGCTTGCGACGGTTGGTTTCGCGCGCGAGGGGCACGCAGCTTCCTCGGACTGCATGAGCAAACTGGGCTCGTGCCAGATCTCCAACGACGATGACACCGACATGCTGTCCTGCGAGTGCGCTGGCGACGGCGCGGGCGGGGGCTTGGTCGGCGGCGACCAATGGGCTGGGCTCAGCGAAGAGGAGCTGACGGCGGCTTGCGCGGTCGAGCTTGAGCTGTTCTGCGGAGAGATCCCGCCGCCGAAGGGCCTCTTGTGCGAAGACGATGCAGGCAACTACTGCGTCATCGAGAACAACCCCAACTGGATCTCCTGCGACTGCGGCGAGGCAGGGGGCGACGGTGGTGACGGTGGCAACGAGTGGGACGATTACACCGACGAACAGCTCCTGGAGCAGTGCGCCTCGGAGCTTGAGGCCACCTGTGACGACGGCGAGGGTACGACTGGGCCAGGAGATACTGGTGGCGAAGACACTGGTGGCGAAGACACTGGCGGCGAAGACACTGGTGGCGAAGACACTGGTGGCGAAGACACTGGCGGAGAAGACACTGGCGGCGAAGACACCGGGGGCGGCACCGCCGATTCCGGTGGTGACGAGGCAGGCACCACCGACGGAGGTGCGGGAACCCGGGGTGGAGACGCAGGCACCACGGGTGCAGAGGGCGGTCACGAAGGCGGTCACGAAGGCGGTGACACCGGGGGAACGACCGGCGGTGACACCGAAGGGGCGAGCGGCGGAGGCGATGGTGACGACGACGACAGCAACGGCTGCTCCGTTGGCGGACGGTCCACCGCGAGCCTCTTCCTGCTAGGCCTGCTCGGTCTCGCCCGACGTCGCCGACGCCACTGATCGCAGTTCGAGACTCCCGCGGCGCGCCGTCTCATTGTGGCGGCGTGCTGTCGTCTCGCACGGGCGCGCCGTTGGATCGCATCGCCTCCCGCAAGGCGTCGAAGACGAAAGTCGAGATCACGACCTCGTGAACCCGTGCCCCGTCCTCGGTCACCGTCTCGGTGTAATACGCATCCGCGAGGTTCTGCCCCATCACCGCGGGTAGACCCGCTCGAAGGTCTGGCGGCGCCATCTCGCGGAGCGCTCGCACAAGATCGAACCCGCTAAAGGCCACGACACGTTGCACGACCCCACGGTCGCCGACGATCGTGTCGATACCGGTGCGTATCAGTCGGCCCTCGCCGTGCTTGGCGCGGACGATCTTCCGGGCGTAGGCCTCGCCGCCACCTGGCGCGAAGGTGAAGACGACTGCGCCATCGAGCTCGAAGCGTTGGACCGCCAACAGCGTCTCGCGCTTCTTCAACGCTTCGATGATCTCCGCGCCCACGCCGTGGGGGCCGACGCTTTTCGCCAGCCGATTGAGCAGGCCGGGCGTCGCTGACAACCGCCACTCGTCCACGGTAAGGCCCTCGACTGTTGCGGCTGCACGTACGACCTTCCATCTGACCGTCTCCTCAACGGTGCGCCCCAGCGCGTCTCCGAACAGTGCGCGGGGCGTCGCCGCCTCGACGAGTTGTAGCCATGTCTCACGAGCATCGATCCCGACGTTTTTTGGCCGTACCAGCATTGCCCCACCGAGCGTTGCCGGGCTGTTGAACGCTGAGACGAGCGTCCAGTCGCCGTAAGTCTCGGCTTGGGCGGTCGACAGCGCGTCCGCAGCTTCGTCGAGTGCGCTCACGTCACGCTCGATAAACGCGGCGAAAAAGTGCGCAAAGACTCGCCAGTGCAGCGCGTGCCACCGAGGGCGAAGCGTGCCCGCGGGATGTTTGCGCGTCGCAGAAACGAACCACGTACCGTTGGGCAGCCACTCCCACACTCCCGATTCCAAGCCGGGTGTGGCTGAGATCCAACGGTCCACCGCCGATCCCGACGCCGGAACCACACGAACTCCGAGGGCTATCTTGGTGGGGGCGACGGTCGCGGACAGCTCGACACGCTCGGCTTGCACTGCCAGTCCCGCCAGTTCGTCCAGCGAATCCAGCGCCAACTCGGTGAACTGGGGTCGGAGGGCCGAGAACGCTTCACGTGCCTCCGGCGAGGGCACGATCTCGCTCGCTGTTTCTGCGGCGATGGAGGCTGCGATGATCAACGCAGAAAGTTCGCTTCGGTACGCCTTCGCGGCGTGGGCCGTATGCAGGATGATCTCGACATCGCGCGCTCCGCCCGGGTTTGCCAGCGCGCCCAGATAGTCGCCACACGACTCGAACGCGTCCTTCTCCCAGGCGACCACGATGCGGTCACCGATCTCGTCGAAGAACCAACCAACGCCATCACGCTCAAGGTGCAGCATCGCTTCACCGTCGGCATGCACGCCATCATTTCCGAGGTCTGTGCGCAGTTGCGGCAGCCCTCCGGAGTAGCCAAATACGCAGGCGATGGGCACATCACGCTTCGCGGGGTCGAGCAGCACGCACGCGACGGACGGTCCGAAGTCGATGTCGCGGATGACCGCCGCGGTCGTTGGACTCGCGTCACGCAACAGGCGCTCGCGCAGCGCGGGGATCGCAAGACTGTCTGCAATGCCGGATGGCACCACCGACTCCAGTTTTGCCAGCAGTGCCGCCGGATCTGCAATACGAACGTGGCCGACCACCTCACCCCGCTGCGTCGGCACAACGTAGTCGGGGCGGCGCGCGGGCTGGCGGGGAGGCGCCACGGAGATCACGGGGGCCGGCGAGGGCGTTGCCTGCGAGCCGTCGTCGCTGCAGGCAGAACCGACCATTAGCAACGTCCCCATGATCGCCGCGCGTAGGGTGGCAGCTCTGCGCACGGGGGGTGTCGTAGCACTCACCGCGAGCGAAGACCAACTGGCGTCCGGTCTCGCCGCCAACCGATCGTAGTGGACTACAGCCGGAGCAGTTCGCCCGATGGTGTCTCGGTCTTGCCGCTGAGCAACTCGAACCATCCCGACGGCCTGCTTCGGACCGACGGCTTGCTTCGGACGTGGGGTCCTCGCCTACGTGGAGGCGCCTCGGCGCGACGTTGAGCATCGTAGGCACGTTCAGCCGCTCGCGCCGCAGCACGCTCTGCTCGCTGCGCCGCACGTGCGGCGCGGTGATGCGCACGCGCGTCCCAACCGAGGTCCAGGAACATCCCACCGTCGCACGCGCCCATGCAAAACGGGAATCCTCCGCCCCAAATGCCGCCTCGGATGACGATCTGCAGACGATCCTCCTCCGAACGCTCGGGAAGGATCGCCTCGCGTACCGGCTGCAGGGCCGCAGGCCTGCGTGCCTCGACGTGAACTCGCACCTGCTCCCGCTCGGTGTCCAGGACCACGGTCGAGCGATCGAACGTGCCGTCCGAGGCGTCCTCGAAACGAATACCGTGCTCGCCGCTGGCGGCAACAGGCGTGCTCATGTTCGCCGAGTCGCTCGTCGGTTGTGCGTAACTGATACCGGGCACAAACCACACCACAGCGCCAAGCGTGAACACCGTGAACGCCACTCGACTCGCAGGGTGCCCCGTCGCTTGGCCCTTGACGTTGCCCAACAACCGCGTGATTCGCTGAACGATCGGTGAACTTGGCGCGGCCATCGCGGTGGCTATCGCGTTTTCTTCGGGCCCACCGTCGAGCCAACTTGCGACCTCGGCCAGGCACTTCGCAAGATGGACGCCGGTACCCGCGTTGCGAGCCGCCCAGTCGTCGCACTGAAACTCGGCGACCTCGTTGAGCTTGCGTCGCGCGAGGTGGTTGAGAGGCTGGAAGAAGAACAAGGCCTCGAAGGCGGCGATACCAACGCGCCAAAGCGGGTCGCGGCGAATCAGGTGCGCCAGTTCGTGGGCCAACATGCCTTGCTGCTGCGGCTGCGACAATGAGTCGACGGCACGCTCGGGCAGGCAGATCTCGTTGTTCCACAGCGCGACCGGAGAGCGGAGTTTGCTGGACGCGCTAAGCCGCGGCCGTTTCTTGAGCTCAGCCTTGGCGCATAGCGCCAGATGCGTTTCGAGCACCGGATCTTCGATGACGTCGCGGCGCCCATGCAACTGCTTGCTGAGCTGACGTGCGGCCAGGACAAGGCGACCCAGCGCAAACAAACTTCCGGCGCCAACCAACCCCATGATGACCCACGGCCACATCGAGGCCTTGAGCGGGCCCCTCGCCAGGCTCACGGCTGCGGCTGTTTTCTGCTCGCGGACCGTGGTGATCACGAGGTCGCCGGTTCGATGCTCAACGATCCGCTTGTCAACGACAGGCTTGTCAACGACGGGCTCGCCGACGACAGGCTCGCCGACGGCTCGGT
>JAESSZ010000887.1 GCA_016763875.1 Nannocystaceae bacterium | reverse complement strand
TACAACGGCGTGCGCACGCCGTCCGGTGCAATCAGCGAGGCCTCAATGTCACGGAAACCTGCGCGTTCGAGTACCGCCAAGATGATCCCCCAAACGAAGAGGTCGTTGACGGCACTGATCGAACCGCCGTCGATCGCGACGTGGCAGATCGTCATGCAGTGTCCGTCGTGATCGAGCAGCCGAGTGCGGTTGCGAGTATGGCCAAAACGCTCCAGGCGAAACCATCGCTGCAGCACGCCCACCGCCGAACTCGCCGCCGTGACCGCAGCGAACACGGGGTTGTCGGGCCATGCCCGCAGATCGAGTCCGAGATCGACGACAGCGGCAGGACCCAGGCTCGCTTCCAGCGCCCGCAGCATCGTCGTCTTGTCGGCGTCGGCAGCCACCGCTTGAGGCAACCGCTTGGCGAGCCCGGCGGCGATCAGGTTTCGCAAGACAGCACTCGTCTGCGTGCCTTGGGGATCCGGTCCCTCGTTTGTCGTGTTGCTCATGACGCGCAGTGGCAGTCATCCCCTTGGCGGTATGCCGCCAGAGCGGCGAGGTAGCGCTGGGTGAACGCCTGGCCGGAAAACGGGTTTTGGCTCGTGACGAGGTTGCAGTCTCTCACCGCCTGAGACTTTCCGGGGAAGGCTGAATCGTAGCGGTACCCGCTCTTCTTGAGGTGTTTGAAATGGCACGGTCCTCGGCCTTGCCGTGCATCACGATGCGCTCGATGTAAAACTCCTCGGCCGCAGAGACCGAGGTGACGCGGCGTCCCTGGAACGGATTGTCGTCCGCGGGCAGCCGCGCCAGGATCGCGGGGGCGTGGCACACGAGCCCGACGGGTCGTCCCGCTCGGCCGTGCTCGGTCACCAACGCATGGAGGTCTGCGTCGTTCACAAGGTCAATCATCACGCCTTGGCCCCCTGGCACGATGACGCCGTCGAACGTGTCCGACCGACGTCGTGCCTGCGCCAACGAGATCGGATGGGCAAATCCGGGGTGCGTCTCCAGGACGCGACGCGCGTCGCTCAGCCAGTCGGGGTGCTCCCAGTAGTCAGTCTCTAGGCTCTCCGGATCGACGACCGGGGGACGGCCGTCGGGCGTCGCGATGGTGACCTCATAACCGGCGGCTCGAAGGGCGCGGTACGGCTCGTAGAACTCGCCGAGGAAAAAGCCTGTCTGCCGCGTTTTGCCGTTTCGCAGCCTTTGTTCGCTGGCAGCGCTGAGGACAAAGAGCACCGGTTTTGGAGAGGCGGTCGCGTTAGGGGCGGCGGTCTCGGTGCACGTATCGCCTTGCGCTGCGCACCCTGCGACACTGGTACCGAGTACGAGCGCGCCCGCGTATGCGTATCCCCGTAGGAGGCGGTTGGTCCGTTCCATCTGGACCCAGCCTGCGTCGTGGCCGAGCTTGCCGCTTGAACGAACGCGCCACAGTGCAGGGCGCACGCGGCGCGCTCGCAGATGGGGTAGGTAGCCCCTGTGCGGGGGAACTGGGAGATCACCCGCCGACTGTGGGCGCTCGCTTGGCCGATCATCGGGCTCAACGTTCTGCAGGTGCTTGCGCTCGCCGTGGACACCGCGATGGTCGGGCGCACGATGAACGCCGAGGCGGCGCTCAGCGGCATGGGGTACGCCTCGCAGCTCGTCTTCCTGCTGATGGTCGCGATGATCGGGCTGACCGTCGGTACGGTTGTCTTCATCGCGCGCGCCAACGGTGCCAAGCAGTTGGACCGAAGCAGTCACATCCTGCAGCAGTCGGCGCAGTTGACCGTTGTGCTGGGACTCGTGGTCGCGGTCGTGGGCAACGTGGTCGCGGTGCCCATGCTCAAGGTCCTGGGCGCTGACGACAGCACGCTCGTGCCCGCGCTGGCGTACTTTCGCCCACTGCTCGCCGGGACGGTCTTCAGCTACCTCAACATTCTGTTCGCCGCGGCCCTACGAGGGGTCGGTAACACGCGCCTGGCATTTTTCGTCGCGCTGGGCCTCAACGCGCTGAACGTCGTCCTGAACTACGGCCTGATTCTGGGAAACCTTGGCCTTCCTGCGCTTGGGAACGCGGGCGCCGCCTTGGGCACGGTCATCTCGCAGGCGGTCGCGGCGGCCGTCATGGCGTGGCTGCTCTGGCGTCGCGCGGTACCCAGCCTGACGCTGAAGTTCCGGCCTGAACCGGTCGACAAGGCGCTCACACGCAAGCTGCTTGGCGTGGGCTGGCCAGCGGCAATGGACATGCTCGTGCTCAACGCGGGCCTGCTGTCCATCGTCGGCCTGCTCGGTCGCATCGATCAGTCCGCCGTGGCTGCGCACAACATCGGGATCCGGGTGCAGAGCATCGCGTTCGTGCCCGGGATGGGCATCAGTCAGGCCGTGGGTGCGATGGTCGGCCAGGCGCTTGGTGCCCGCGATGTGGCATCGGCCCGCAAAGTCCTGCGTTCTGGCGTGTGGCTTTGTGCGGGGATCATGTCCACGCTCGGCCTGCTCTTCATCGGCGCCGCAGATCCGATCGTCGGCCTGTTTGGGGTCGAGGCTGGCTCCCCGCTTCACGCCTACTCGCTGGAGTGGATGAAGCTGCTCGGCTACTCGATGCCGATCGTTGGCGTCTTCATCGCCATCTCCGGCCTCTTGTCCGGCGCAGGGGCGACGATGGTCAGTCTGCGGATCAATGCAGCGACCACCCTCGTCTGCCAGATTCCCGCGAGCTACGTGCTCGGCTTCGTCTTTGGCTGGGGTGCATGGGGGGTCTGGGTCGCCTTGCCGTTGGTGTTTGGGCTCAAGGCGGTCTGGGCGTACATCGCCTACCGCGACGGTGCCTGGGCCAACCTGCCCGCAATGGCTGATGAGCAGCCGGACTCAAGCGGTAGTGGGGCTTCGCAACTCAGTGATGCCGACGTCCCCTAGTGATGGGCCGGTAGGCCCGCGCGGCGACTGAGGGCATAGTCTATGGGTGCAGATCGACGGCACTTTCCGCGGCAAAGATGTCCAGCTCGTCGAGCTGACGCAGGACCACCCCGGGTTCAACGACAAGGCCTACCGCACTCGGCGGGACGAGATCGCCGGTTACGCGGCGAGCTACACCGCGGGTGCGCCGATCGAGGACGTCGCCTACAACGCGGACGAGCAGTCGGTCTGGCACGCGGTCTGGGACAAGCTTGCGCCGCTGCACGAGCAGTACGCGTGCGAGGCCTACCTTCGGGCCGCGGAGGCCTTCGGGTTTGCCCACGACCACATCCCAGGTTTTGCGGAGATCAACGCTCGGCTTGAACCGACGCAGCGGTTCACGTTGGCCCCGGTCGCCGGCCTTGTGCGTCCGGAGACGTTTCTTCTCCAGCTCGGCCAGCACCGATTCTTGGCGACGCAGTACATGCGCCACGGCAGCGAGCCGCTGTACACGCCCGAGCCCGACGTCGTGCACGAGTACATCGGACACGTCGCGCTGCTCGCAAGCCCCCAGCACGCGGCCCTCAATCTCGCATTTGGCCGGGCAACCGAGCGCGCCACAGCAGCCGAGGTCGACGCGCTGATTCGGGTGTACTGGTACACGATCGAGTTCGGTGTCCTGCAGGAGGCGGACACGATCAAGGTTTACGGCGCGGGGCACCTGTCCTCGTTCGGAGAGATCCAACGCGTCCGCGAGGCAGACCTACGCCCCTGGAGCCTGGCTACGATGGCCGAGACATCGTTTGACCCGACGAGTTACCAGGCCCAGTTGTTTGTCGCGCCCTCGTACGGCCAGATGCAGCGGGACGTGCTCGCCTGGCTTGAGACGATCGGTCGGTAGCGGCACTGACGTACCCTTGTCGCGCGTGCGCAATCGTAGCCTCATTATCGTAGCCCTGGCCCTCGCTGTGGCCTGCGACAGCGACGCGGATACTCCCGCGACCACGCCTGTCGCAGAAAAAGCACCCGACAGATCCACCGACCCGGTTCTCGTAAAGAAACCCGCCGACAAACCCTCGCCATCGGACAAGCCGGCGCCATCCGCCAAACCCACGCAGGAGTGGCTCATCTGGTACGCACAAGGGGATGGCTGGGTCACGCGATGGATCGCCGATGTCGACGGGAGCACCAAGACCCTCGCGCAGCGCCAGGCGCTGGTGCACACCAACGGTACCGATCTGTTCCAGATCGTTCGACGAGACGCTGCGGCGCCGCTGGAGACCTGCGCTTGCATGGAACCCGAGTTCTCGGAGCCTGGAGAGTGTCAAAAGACCGGCTCGGTGCAGCAGCCAGGACTCGTTGCGATCAACGTCGGCACTGGCAAAGAACGTGACCTCGTCAAGCCGGACGGCGAGCTGATCTTTGGCGAGATCTATGGGATCAGCCTAGAAGTCGTCGGCGGTGTCGACGGGGGGCTCATCGTGCGCCGCACCGACGCTGGGTATTACTGTGGCGCTCACCAGAGCATCGACGGCGGGGACACGTACTTCGAGCTGGGTACTAGCGACGACCCCAAGTGGCCGACGCTCAAGTTCCCTCGCGCGATGAAAGAAGAGGCCGCCCGTTGGTTTCCGTCCAAGGGGGTCTCGTCGATGCTCAAGTTGGTGCAAGACTGCGAGGGCGCGGTGAGCCTCGATGAGTTCGTGACCGGCCAGTCCATGGACTGGTATGCGCTCGACATCGGGCTCGAGGCAGGGAAGCCCAAACTGACTTGGGGCTTTGCCGCGTCGGTCTATTACGTGTGCTCGCCGGACTACATCTCGCACGGACAAGCGATGACAGGGCTTATCCCTGAGGCGAGCGCCGTCGGGCTTGCAGGACCGCTTCCCGCGGGCCTGGTACGGGGGATGGCGGATCTGGGCAGCAAGCGCGTGGTGGGGTGGGGCGAGCTGAAGTTATCGAGCAGCGGCCGCGATGCTCTCCTGCACAAGTTCTCCGAGACAGCGGAAACCAAGTGGCCAGCGCCCGAAGCGGTTCTCACTGCCGCACAAGAGAAGCCGTCGTCGTCCGGTGACGCGAAAGTGAAGCTGGCTGAAGGACGCACCAAGAGCCGAGCCAAGGACTACACCGGGGCCATCGTCGCCCTCGACGCCGCGATCGCAGCCGAACCCAAGCTCGCGCGGGCCTGGGCTGCCCGCGGTTACGCAAAACTCCTGGACGGCCAGTTTGACGCCGCCCAGACCGACTGCGAGCGCGCCCTTGAGTTGGGTGAGCAGCCACGCTTCAAGGCGTCCGTGCACTACAATCTTGGGTTGATCGCGCAAAAGAGGGGTGACAAAGCGGCCGCCAAGAAGGCCTTTGCGGCCTCGCTGGCGCTGCGGCCCAACAAAGAAGTCCGTAAGGCGCTCGACTCGCTGTAGGCCCGTGCTAACCCACGTGTACTCGCGTTAACCCGCGTGTGGGTCGGGGTAGACCTCGATCGGGCCTCCGTAGACCTTCTGGAATGCCGGCCGTGCTTGCAGCTTATCGAGGTACGTCTGCAAGACCGACCCCGCGGGAAGCAGGTCGTGCATCTTGGCCCAGACGACTGAATGTCCGACGCAGATATCGGCCACGCCAAAGCTCTCGCCGAGTAGAAACGGTTGTCCCGTTAGCGTGGCCTCAAGCCGCTGCGCCCGTTGAATCCAGGCCTCTTCGGCCTGCGCGGCGACCGACGCGATCCGTTCGGCGAGCGGACGAAGCAGGCGGTGCGCATTGAGGGTCGCTAGCTGCGGGTCGAGTTCGGCGGGCGCAAAGATCACCCACTGCAGTGCGGCGCGCCACGCGGCCGTGCCGGATGGCGGCACAAGGTCCTTGGCCTCGGAACAGACAATGAGCGCCAGTGCTGCCGACTCGCTGACCGCCTGACTGTCAAATGTGGCGGTGGGCACGTGACCCATTGGATTAAGCGCGCGATAGGCAGGCTCGTTCTGCTCTCCGGCGAAGATGTCCACCTCGTGGGGAACGAAGTCCGCTTCGGCTTCCAGAAACGCCCAGTGAGCGCGCCGTGATCGTGTGGGCTGGGGGGAGAAATACAGTGCTGTCGACATGTCGTTCACTTGCGTAACGCAAGTTGCAATTTCGACTTGCATAATGCAACCTAAATCTGCCCCTAAGATCAACGCCCCGATGGACCGCCGTTCAGATTGCCCAATCAGCTTCGCGCTCGACTTGTTGGGCGATCGGTGGACGCTGCTCGTCGTCCGCGACCTGGCGCTCAAGGGGAAGCGGTCCTTCTCGGAGCTTCACAGCAGCGACGAGTCCATCGCGACCAACATCTTGGCTGACCGCCTCGCGCGGCTCACCGCCCGTGGGCTCATCGTCAAGCGACGCGACCCCGATGACAAGCGTCGCTTCGTGTACCGGATGACGCACCGCGGCGCCGACCTCCTCCCCGTGCTCGTGGATCTCATCGT
>JAESSZ010000886.1 GCA_016763875.1 Nannocystaceae bacterium | reverse complement strand
GTCGACCCGCCCGTCGATCCAGATCGCTAGGGCGTCGACCGAGGTCTCGCCGCACGCAACGCTGCCCAGTACCAGCGCCACGACCACGCATGGCCACCCGCTTCCCGGTCTTCGCGCGTATGCGGCACGTGCGGCCACGCCGCCAGGTTAACACGCCCAAGACCGCATCGAGACCAATGTGAGCGAGGGCTGGCTACACACGCCCACACGCCTTGCGCCCGGCCCCCGGCTTCGGGCAGGCTTCGCGTCCATGCCCGGCGAGGACGAAAACACCCCCGACGAACTCGACGATCTCGACCCCGACGCCATTGGCGACGACGAAGAGCAAGACGAGGACGAAGACCAAGAGGAGGCCCAGTCGGCCGCGCAGGGGATCGAGTTGGTGATCCTTCCGATCGCCTGCATCAACGAGGGCAAGGGCGCCCCGCTCGCCATGGGCATTCAGCGCTGGTGGGCCCAAGAGCTCGCCAGTCGCGACGCCAAGGCCGCAGCTCCAGTGTTCACCGCGCTGGCCGATCAAGACGGCGAGAAGGTGCCGGCCCTGATGGTGTTCCGCGAGAAGTGGACCGACGAGCGCGCGCTTGAGGGGATTGCCCGATTCCCCAACGCCAAGGAAGGCCTCATCACCAACATGTCCGTCTCCGAGGACGGCATCGAGTGGGACGCCCGTCTGGTCAAGGTGGACGGCGACAAGCTCGTGCAGATCACCGAGCATCAGTGGAAGGGAAAAGCCGAAGATCTCGGCGAGTCGCTGTTCGCGATGCTCAAGAAGCTCGCCGCCGCCCACGAACTCGAGATCGAGCAAGCCGACTGGAAAGAGGCGCTCGGCACCGACAACCCGCAGGCACTGACGTCGTTTCTGGTGGGCCTGGGCAACCTTTCGGCGCTTCAGGGCCGCTGCGTCCCGACCACGCCGGACCAGTTGCTCTCGCCGCTCATGGACGCGCTTCAACGCGACGCGACCATGGACCCCGCCGCTCAGGCGCTTCACCTGATGGTGGACATCCTAGTCAACAACCCCGTGGACCAGTCGGCGATCCCGCTCGCGTTGCAAGCGCTCAACATCGCGGCCCAGCGACGCAAGACCGACCAGTCGATGTACCACCACCTCGCGGCGTTGTTCCGACGCCTCGGGGACTTGGGTTCGGCGATTCAGGCCTTCAACCAGGCTTTCAATCTCGACCCCACCAACGCGCAGGTCACCAACCAGTTCGTCGCAACGCTGCGTGGTGCGGGTGATACGGCCAACGCGATGAAGGTCGCCCAGTTCGCCGCAGAAAAGGGCAACGAGGACCCCGCTGTCTTCGCCCACATCGGGGCGCTGCTCATCGACGACGACAAGTTCGACGAAGCCGAGCCGTTTCTCCGGCGAGCCATCACCGAGGGCGAAGTGGCATCGGCGTACGGCGACCTGGCCAACGTCCTATGGGACCGAGGCAGCAGCGAGGAAGGACAGGCCAACGAGGACCGTGACGAGGCGCTGCAGTTGCTCGCAACCGCGGTCGAGAGCGGCAAGATCGCCAAGTCCGCGCTGGACATGCTCTTGGACCTCCACGAGGAGGACAAGAACGAGAAAGCGACGATGCTCTTGTTGGCGGCGGCGGAGAAGTTCCCGACCAGCGCCACTGTGCTTCGCTACGTGGCCACGATGTACCTGGACGGCGATGACCCCAGCAAGGCCGGCAGCTACCTCGACAAGATCCTCGCTCTGGGACGGCGGTCGCTCGACGACGACGCGTTTGCGCGTCGCGGCAAGCTCACACTCACGATGGAAGACTTCGAGGAGCACTACGACGAAGCCATCGAAGGCGTGCGCTCCGGCGATGTCGCCAAGCAGGCCGAGGCCTCGAAGTTCCTACGCACGGTCATCGCGACAGACGAGCGGTTCTGGCAGCCGCATCTGATGCTCGCCCTCGCGGTACGCGAGTCTGAGGGCGATACGGCGGCCCTGGGCCACCTCAACGCCGCGGTGAAGTTGCGGCCCAACGACCCGGAGATCCGCAACCTCATCGCCGCCATCCTGCGCAAGCAGGGACGGCCCAAAGAGGCTGTCGAGCACCTTCGTGTGGTGGTCGCGCTTAACCCTCGCGAAGTCGAGCCGGTGCTTGGGCTCGCGACGACGATGCGGGACGCCAACATGTTCGGCGAGGCTCGCCAGGTGTGCGAGGCGGCACTTCAGATGATGCCGGACCATCCCGAGTTCAAGACGGTCCTGGCGAGCTTGCCCGAGGCGCCTAAGGCCAAAGAATAAGCTGGCCATGGCACGAGGCAAGCTCACCGCACAAGCGGCGCAAGCCAAGCTCGGCAACCTAGAGGGCTGGGCTCTGCGAGACGAGCGCCTCCACAAAGTGTTTCGCTTCGGGGACTTCCCCGAAGCTATCGGCTTCATGACCAGGGTCGCGTTTGATGCCGAGAGGCTGGGGCATCACCCCAACTGGTCCAACGTCTACAACCGGGTCGAGGTCACGCTGTGGACGCACGACGTCGGCGGTTTGACCGACCTCGATTTTCAGCTCGCCGACGCCATCGACCGCCGCGTCGGCGACTGAGTCGCACTACTCCGACAGCAAGCCGACGCCTGGCGACTCGTCCTGGTAGCGCTCCTCGGACATCTCCAGGGCGCGCTCCATGATGTCGGCGATGGAATCGGGGTCAGTGGGGTCCAACTCCAGCCCCTCGACGTTGATCGCCCCACACACCTTGGCGCAGTCCTCGAACTCCAGGTCGTCGTCGTCACAGGTGCGTTTGTACTTGCGTGCCGCGGCGAGGCATTTGCGCGCGGCCTTGCGATCGAAGTCGTCACACAGGTCGACAAACGCCTCGACCTGGTCCTCCTTCGTCGTGTCGTCGATGCACTCACGCACGTTGTCGTAGTCGGTGGCCTTCCAGGCGTCATCGTCGCATTTCTTCAATGCGCGACATCCGATCTTCGCCTGACGCTTGATGAACGATTTGGGTGAACTGACGCCGCATCCAATCGCGAATGACGATACTGCGAGCGATACTCCCAACAACATGATTCTAGCTTTCACGATATTGTTCCCTCTTGCTTTTCGCGGAGAGTCTCCGACGAGGCAGCGCTGTCACGCTGCCTCTGGGTAGTCCACGAACCGGGCGCTGGGACGCACAGTGACAAGACAATATTTACCGACGGTAGAGACGCGAGCCCGCCTCACGGCCGGGTCTTGAACCGTTGTCTAGGTTCGGGTTGCTCGGCGTGTGGTGGCGCGGCCAGCCATGCCTCGATATCGGCCACTAGCGCACGATCTGCGGCATATCGGTCAGAGGACGGGACCAACGTCGCACGGGCCTCTCGGGCCATTGTTCGCGCGAGCTGAGAGTGCCCTGCGTCACTGAGCGCCCGCGCTAACTTGAACCGGATAATCGCCTGCGAGACGGGTCGCATCTGTCCCGTATCGACCACGGCCGTCGCCCGTCGAAGCGCAACAACGGCCTGGTGCGGACGTCCCGCTGCGAGCAGGATTTCTCCCTGCGTTTCCCACAAAAGCCCAAACTCGGCGTGGGGCACCGGTAAAGCCGCCTCCATTTCGGGCGCCAGCGATAGGATTTCCCGCTCCGCAACGTCGAGCTTGCCCGCCAATAACAGCGCGCGTGCCAAGCGCAGTCGGCAGTACAGCACAAACGGGTGGCTAGGACCGGTGAGATTCTGAGCGAGGGTCGTAGCGACACGGAACTCCGCCTCGGCTTCAGGCAACCGATGCGCGAGCACCAACGCGGTAGCGGCAACCGCATGCGAACGCGCGACAAGAATGTGCTGCTCGCCGTGGATCGACCGGTGGCCACGCAGCGCCACCGCGGCGAACTCCAGCGCGAGCTCGGTCTCTCCTAGGTTTGCTTTGGCAACGCTGAGGTTGAGGTTGCAGAGCGCCACGGTGCTGTGAGGCTCGCCGTACGCCTGTTTCGCGACTCGCCGGGCTTCGAGAAACTGCTCGCTGGCCTCCGCGGATCGACCCAGCCCGTCCAGGGCGACACCCACGTTGATCCGCGGGATCGCGGTCGACGGGTGCTCCACCCCCACGGTGCGGAGCAGGGTGGCCAGGACGGTGCGGTGGAGTGCGAGGGCGTCTTCGTTGAGCCCACTGTCGTACAGCGCTGCGCCGAGCGCCGTCGCAACGGTCGTCCGCGTGAGATCGACGGGCGGGAATTGCTGGACTGCGGCCTGGTGTGCGCCGCGAAGCTCCGCTAACGCCTCGCGGTTGCGACCGAGTCGCTGCAGCACGGTCGCCCGGGCGCTACGCGTGGCGACAAGGGCCCGGGACTCGACCCCGGGTCGCTGTGCCAAAGCCAATGCGGTGTCGAGCAGCAGTAGCCCTTCCTCCGATTGCGCGAGATGGTAGCCGAGCAGTCGGCCGAGTTCTCGCGCAGCGTCCATCGCTGTTCGGTCATCGCTGGCGGTGAGCGCGAGCGTGTATGCCCGCCGCAGCGCAATCTCGGCATCTTCGTTGCGACCCGTTTCACGCGCCGCCTTACCGTGAACGAGCGCGACGCGGGCGATGAGCGGGGGATAATGTGTGGCCTCGACCCTCGCCGCCATGGCCGTCAGCGAGGCGAGCCCTGCGACGGCATCCCCGGTGGCGATCGTCGCTTCACTGCCGGCCAAGACCGCCTCCAGGGCGTCGACCTCGGCAGTTTGTTGGGCCCCGATCGGCGGCTGCACCTCGGCGCTGAGCCATTGAGTATCGCGGCATCGCGACAACTCCGGAAGCTCCGCCAGCATGCGTGGCAGGTTGTCTATGTCCTCGGTGGCCGCGCGTTGTCGCACGGTCTCGATCGCCGCAACCAGGCGTACACGCGAACGTTCCAGGCATAACGTCGCGCGATCCATCATCGCGGGCGACTGCTCGGCGCGGACCAACGTCGCCTGGCAACTGTCGTGCATCGTTGTCACCCACTCGGTTGTGTAGGCATCGATGCGCTCGATCACCACCGTGGCGGTGCGTTCGGCGAACGGCATCGAGTTGGCAGCAAATGCCTCTCGAACCGAGTCCGCCGTCTCGGTGCTCCACTGCGGCAAGCCATCGGGCATAGACGCGCACGGATCGGTCGCCCGGGTGATCCAAACGGTGGCCCCAATCGCGCCCCCGATGAAGACAACCGCGGCGCCCCGACTGGCCCGCGCACGTCCCGTGCCCTGCCCGGCATCGAGTGCTTCGATAAGTTCGCGCATTGTCGGCCAACGGTCCGTCGGCCGCAGTCGCAGACCGCGTTCGACGGCGGCCGCGATTTTCCGGGGCACTCGTACCGCTGCGGGCCACGGTGGCGGTCCCTCGGTTTTCTGCTGCGCCAGGCGACGACTCGGACCCGGGAACGGTGACGCCCCTGACAGTGCTTCCCACAGGGCGAGGCAGTACGCGTACTGGTCGCTGTGAGCGTCGGCCTCGGCCGCATCGTGCTGCTCCGGCGACATGTACTTGGGGGTGCCTATCAACGCACCGAACTCGGTCAACGGTTCTGCTGCGTCCTCGTCGTAGCCCGGGGATCCGCCCTCACTCTCGGAACGTGCGCTGTCACTGGCGCCGCGGGTCGACTTGGCGACACCAAAATCTGTCACACGGATCCGACCGTCCTGCGCCATCAGCACGTTGGACGGCTTGAAGTCACGGTGGACGAATCCCGCACGGTGTGCCGCTTGGAGTCCTCGCCCCGCCTCGACAAACGCGGCGACGACCTCGCGCCACGAACGTGGGCTCTTGAGCCACTGACGCAGCGTCTCCCCGGGCACGTACTCCATCGCGAGCGTCACGCCCGATGCTTCCGTCACCACGTCATAGACCGCGACAACGTTGGGGTGGTTGAGCTGGGCCATCGCGCGCGCCTCCCGGGCGAGGCGCACCTCGGCATCGTGGCTGGCAACGCGCAACTGCTTGAGCGCGACCTCGCGACCCAATCGCGGATCGTAGGCGCGGTAGACGTGCCCCATGCCCCCCGATCCCAGAATGTCGATCACCCAATAGCGTCCCGCGACCTCCGTCCCCGGCGCGGTCGTAGTGTCGAGATCAGAGCCTTTGGGTGCGCCTCGACACGTGGTCTCCTCGCTCCCCTCGGCACAACGGTCGGACGTGAAGGTCAAGGGTCAACGTCGAGTTGACCCTTCCTCGGGTCGAACAACCAGACAATTCCGAGATCACACCGCGTGGGCGGCGGACAGGCGCGCGCTATGCGTACGTAAGGTTGCCGATGCGGCGGCGGCCCCCTGGAGACTACGGTCCACCCATGCCGACTCTACGATCGCGCTTACGATGGATTGCGGCGGCCGCCGTCGGACTCGGATGCGGGGACGACGGCGGCAGCGTCTGGGAGT
>JAESSZ010000885.1 GCA_016763875.1 Nannocystaceae bacterium | reverse complement strand
GTGCCGATCCTCGTGACGCAGCATTTGCCCGAACAGTTCGTCGACGCGATGTGCGGCAGCCTGCAGAAGAAGGCGTTGCGACCGGTCACCATGGCGCGCCACGGCGCGAGTATCGAAGCGGGTCGCGTTTATGTGGCACCAGGCCACGCCCACCTCACCGTAGGATCCCGCTGCGGGGGATATACGTGCGCATTGGACTACGGCCCCGCCCGTGCGGCCTGCATCCCCTCCGGCAACATCATGTTGGAGTCCGCAGCCGCGAGTACGGGCGGCCGCCTGCTCGGCGTCTGCCTCACCGGAATGGGCGACGATGGTGCCGACGGCATGGCCGCGGTGCGCGTGGCCGGGGGCAGAGTCATCGCGCAAGACGAAGCGAGTTCGGTCGTATGGGGGATGCCCGGCGCCGTCATCGGACGCGGGGACGCGGACTACGTTTTGCCACTCTCGGAGATTGCGTCCGGTATCACGCAGCTCATCTCGCCGCCGGCCAATGCCCCTCCAAATAGCCGTGCTTCACGAGCGCGCGCGGCCTGAGTCGCACGACAGCGCGCTCTGGCTCCGCCGTGAATCAGCTGCCGCCGAAACGGCGTGCGATGGCAGCGGCCGCCGTCTTACGACTGGCGCGATTGCTCCCCGCGGCCATCGAGAGGGTCTTGGCAGCCCGCAGGTGGCGCTCGACCGGGAACTCGCGGGTGTAGCCGTATCCGCCGTGGATCTGTAGTGCCTCGGAGCACGCCCGCTCGGCTGCCTCGCTCGCCGCGACCTTGGCCTGCGCCGCGGCGGCTTCAAAAGGCTGACGCTGCTCAAGCATCCACGCCGCCCGACCCACCAGGAGCGCCGCAGCATCCAGCTCGGTCGCCGCGTTGGCGAGCTTCCACTGAATCGCCTGGAAGTTCGAAATCGGCTGCCCGAACTGCTCTCGCTGCATCGAGTAGACACTCGCGGCCGCGAGTGCGGCACGACCGACGCCACAGGCAATCGCGCCCAGGGCGATCTGAAACTCGGCCATCAACGAGGCGACGACGCCATCGCCGGGAGCACCGATCAGCGCTTCAAGAGGGATGAGCACGTCGTCGAACACGACCCGACCCGCCGCTGCCGCGCGCATGCCAAGACGATCGACCTTCGTTCGCGACACACCGGCCTGCTCTCCCAAAACAAGCGCCGAGGCGATCCCGCGATCGAGAGGCACGTTGACGACAAAACGACCGGCGAGCCCTACGCCTGCGGTGACGGGCGTTTGCCCCGACACACGCAGGCCTTCGCCACACATCTGCCCCGAGAGTTCCGTACCTGGCTCGCACCAGGCCACAAGCGGCTCGCCCGCTGCCCACGCACCGAGCCAGGCGGCACGTTGGGCGGGAGTTGCGGCGCGGGCGACATGCGCCGCGGCCAAACCGTCATGCCCCGCGACGACCAGCGCCAGCGCAGCGTCACCGCCGCCTAACGCCTCGGGCACAGCGGCGCGAACGATGCCCGAAAGTTCGACCCCTCCCAGCGCTTGTGGCGTCGACATCCCGAGCAGTCCCAGATCCGCAACCTCGGTCAGAATCGACCCGGGCAGCTGCCCGGCATCGTCCCAGTCGGCCGCCTGCCCCATGGACTTGGCGCAAAGTTCCGTGACGCTCGCGACGATCAGCTGGTCATCTTCGGTCAGCGTGAAGTGCATCATGAACCTCCGAAGCGCCGCATGATGTTGCGGCTGATCACGATTCGTTGCACCTCGGAGGTGCCCTCGTAGATCATGGTGACCCGCACGTCCCGAAGGTTGCGCTCAACGCCCGCCGCACGGTCCAAACCGGCCTCGCCCATCACGTCCAACACTCGGTTGCATGCCTTCCATGCCCGCTCAGTGGCGTAGACCTTGGCGTGGGATGCCTCTTGGGAAAAGGACGCGCCACGCTCCTTGAGGCCGGCGGCTCGCAGCGTCAACAAACGCGCGGCATCCAGCTCGGTCGCGCTGTCGGCCAGCGCCCACAAAACCGCCTGTTCTTGCGCCGCCGCGACGTTGTCACGCACCCACTGCACAGCCGTGTCGACCGCCGCCAAGCCAATGCCCAGCGCCTGCGATGCAATGCCGATCCGGCCACCGTCCAACGCCATCATCGCCACACCAAACCCCTTGCCTTCGACTCCCAACAGCGCCGAGTGGGGAACCTCGCAGTCGGTAAACTGCAGCGCCGTTGTGGTGCTCCCGTGCAGCCCCATCTTGTGCTCGGGTTTGCCGCGAGACAGTCCCGGGGTATCGCCCGGTACCAGGAACGTCGAGATCCCGCGCGGTCCGGGACTATCGTTGGTTTTCGCCCAGACGATGAACAGTCCCGCGTCGGTCCCGCTGGTGATCCAGAGTTTCTCACCGTTGATGACCCAGCCGCGGTCGGTCTTGATCGCCCGGGTCCGCATCGCGCCCGGGTCTGAGCCCGCACCGGGTTCCGACAAGGCAAATGCGCCCACGACGTGACGCCCATCCGCGAGCCGGGGGACGTGGGACGCGCGCTGCGCTTCATCGCCGAAGTGAGCGACCACCTCGGCCACCATGTTGTTCACACACAGGGCAACGGTCGTGCCCGCACAGACACGCGCCATCTCGGTGACCGCCAGGCTATAGGCGATGGTGCCCGCCGCTCGGCCACCCAGCGCGGCTTCGACGTTGATCGCCGTCATGCCCGCTTTGGCGGCCGCCCTGATGTTGTCGAGAGGAAAGCCGCCCTCGACGTCCAGCTGCACCGCTTTGGGTGCCAGCACATCCGCGGCGTACTGACGGGCGGCATCCCGCACCGTTTCTTGCCCTGGCGTCAGCGAAAGATCCATCGACTCCGAGCCTGTACCACGGTCCGCGCCAAACTGGGGAGGCTAGAACGCTTCGCCGAGTTGAGCTTTGTACGTGTGCACGTATTCGACCTCTGGGGCGGGCTCAAACTCCCACGAGGCGATGGCGTCGATGATGCATCTCTTCAACTCATCGGACGACAGCTCTTCGACGTGTGTCCCCTTAGCGTTTTGCTTCTTGAGCCAGATGCTGAGCACCTTCGCCTCACCCGCAAAGCCCTTGGGGTTGATGTGGAACTCGACCGTGAACACGCTTCGCAAGAAACGCGTGTCGTGCTCGGCCATCGAGTCTTCGAGGCAGCGCTCCAGATCTCGCTCGTAGACCGTGCGAATGTCGTCTTCGATCTGACGCAGGGTCTTGGGGTCGATGCCCTTGCCCTGGTCGTCGTAGTCGTTGCGACGACGGGCGGTGACGATATCCGCTTCGTACTGGTTGTTACCGCGGTAGCTGGCGGCGACATCGGGATTGTCGGTCTGCTGCGTCTTGCAAGCGGGCATCGCGATCGAGGCGAGCAACACGAGGGACAATCCGGTCTTGGCGTTGAGCATTGGCAGTTCTCTGTCGGGAGGGCGGCGCGCCGCACAGGCCCACCGCGGCAAGACTAGCCTTTGATGATGTGGTTTGCGATCACCAACCGCTGGATCTCGGAGGTCCCTTCGTAGATCTCCGTGATTTTTGCGTCGCGAAAATGACGTTCCACGGGGTATTCGGTGACGTAACCGTTGCCCCCATGAACCTGGATGGCGTCCTTGGCGACCCGATTTGCCACCTCTGAGGCGTAGAGTTTGGCCATCGCCGACTCTTTGGTGTGGCGCACGCCCTGCCCCTTGAGGATCGCGGCACGCCACGTCAGCATGCGCGCGGCCTCAATCTCGACCTCCATATCCGCCAGCATGAACGCGATCGCTTGGTGTTCGATGATCGCCTTGCCGAAGGTTCGGCGATCACAGGCGTAGCTCGCTGCGGCGGTGAAGGCCGCCCGCGCGATCCCGAGGGCCTGCGCGGCGATCCCGATACGGCCACAGTCCAAGGTCGACATCGCAACCTTGAACCCCTTGCCCACCTGCCCGAGAACCTGGTCGGCGGACACGCGATGCTCGTCGAAGAACACCTGGCACGAGTGCGACGCTCGGATCCCGAGTTTGTCGTCCTTTTGCCCCCGCCGTACGCCCTTGCCGTTCATATCGACGACAAACGCAGTGATCCCTCGCGAACCAGCGTCGCGATCCGTCATCGTGAACAGGATGCCGGTGTCGGCCTGAGGCCCGTTGGTGATCCAGTTTTTGGTGCCGCTGATAACAAAGCCGTCGCCGTCGGCCGTCGCGATCGTCTGCTGGGCGGCGGCGTCGGACCCGGCTTCGGGCTCCGACAGCATGAAGCAGCCCAGTTTTTCGCCCGAGGCAAGCGGACTGAGCCAGCGTTCTTTCTGCGCCTCGGTCCCAAACTTGACCAAGGGATCGCAGACCAATGAGTTGTTCACGCTCATGATCACGCCCGTGCTCGCGCAGGCAGCCGAGACCTCTTCCATCGCGAGCACGTACGACATGGGGTCCAGTCCGCTGCCGCCGTACTGCTCGGGCACCTCGATGCCCATCAGTCCCAGCTCCGCCATGCGGGCCACGTGGTCTTTGGGGAAGCGAGCGTCACGATCGAGTTGAGCCGCAACTGGCGCAACCTCGCGCGCGGTAAACTCCTTGACCATGTCCAAAATCGCCGATTGTTCGTCGGTCAGCGTCAGATCCACGGGATACCTCTCTGTACTTACTTGCCTTGAAAAACCGCGGGACGCTTGGCGAGGAACGCCGCCATCCCCTCTTTTTGGTCCGCCGTCGAAAACAACGCCGCGAACGCATTTTCTTCGAGGTCGCACGCGTCTGCCAGCGGCAGCGAGGCCCCCGCGTGCATGACTTCTTTGAGCGCTGCGATGGCCAGCGGTCCCTTGGACGCGATGGTCTTGAGCGTGGCGATTGAAGTCTCGAGCAACGCTTCGGGCGGCACGACCTTGTTCACCAGGCCGATGCGCAGCGCCTCGTCGGCACGAATGATCTCGCCGGTCATGCACAACTCGAGCGCACGGGCTTGACCGACACGCCGCAGCAGACGTTGTGTTCCGCCGAACCCAGGAATAACGCCAAGATTGACCTCGGGCTGACCGAACTTCGCCTTTTCGCTGGCGTAGATGAAGTCGCACGCCAGTGCCAGCTCACAGCCGCCCCCCAGCGCGAAACCGTTGACTGCGGCCAACGTGGGCCGAGGCAACTTGCTCAGCATCTCGCCTAGCGCATGGCCCTGTCCCGCGAAGACCAGCGCCTGCTCGGGCTGCATCTGCGCCATGGCGGCGATGTCGGCCCCCGCGACGAACGCCTTGCCCGCACCAGTCAGCAACAGCGCACCAACGCTGGGCTCGCCAGCAATCGCCTCAAGGGCTGCGCTTAGCTCGGCAACGACTTCAGTGCTCAACGCATTGAGCACCTCGGGTCGGTTGATCGTAATGATCCGAACCGGACCGTCGTCAGTGATCGCCAGGGTTTCGTAGCTCGCCATGGTGGGGTCTCACTTCGCGTAGTTGTAGAAACCGCGACCGGTCTTGCGACCGAGCCAGCCCGCCGCCACATGCATCCGTAGGATGTTGGCGGCGCGATACTTGTCGTCGCCCAGCTCCCGATGCAGCACATCGGCGATAGCGAGGCAGGTGTCCAGGCCAATGAGATCCGCCAACTCCAGGGGTCCCATGGGATGGTTGAGGCCCAACTTGGCGCCCGTGTCGATGTCCTGTGGGGTACCGATCGACTCCTGCAGCGCGAAGCAGGCCTCGTTGAGAAACGGGATGAGGATGCGGTTGACGATAAACCCAGGGCTATCGCCCGCGGTGATCACCGTTTTACCAAGGTCCTTGGCCAGCGCGACGGTGGTCTCGTAGGTCGCGTCGTCGGTTGGCAGCGCTCGGATGATCTCGACCAACTTCATGATCGGGACCGGGTTCATGAAGTGCATACCGACCATTTTGTGTGGTCGCTGCGTCTCCGCGCCCAGCAGCGTGATGCTGATCGACGAGGTATTGGTCGCGACGATCGTATCGGGGCCACACGCGGCATCGAGACCCGCGATGAGTTTCTTCTTGAGCTCGATGTTCTCCGTGGCGGCTTCGATCACGAAAGGCGCGTCAACAAACGCATCCACGCCATCGACGGGCACGATGCGTTCCAGGAGTTCGTCCCGGGCCGAGGCTTCGAGTTTGCCCTTGTCGACGCGTCGCCCAAGCGATTTGGCGATCTTGGCCTTGCCGGCCTCGGCGCGCGCGCGATCGACATCCGCCAAAAGCGCGGTGCGGCCGGACTGGGCCACGACCTGAGCGATGCCCCCGCCCATCTGACCGGCGCCCAAGATCCCGATGACTTTGATCTGATCGATGCTCATCGTTTCAACTCCGTGTCGGCTCTTCGCGGGGCCACTAGCGTTCAACCATCAGCGCCACGGCTTCGCCGCCGCCGATGCATAGCGAGACCACGCCCCGTTTTTTGTCGGTCTGCTGCATCGTGTGCAGCAAGGTCACCAGCAGTCGGGTACCGGAGCAACCGATCGGATGACCCAGAGCCACCGCGCCGCCACGAACGTTGACCCGGTCCTCGGGGATCGACAGCGCGTCGGTGTTCACCAGCGATACCACCGCAAACGCTTCGTTGATCTCCCACAGGTCGACGTCGGCGACGGTTTTGTCGGTCTTGGCCAGGAGATTGGCCATCGCCTTGGCGGGCGCGGTCGTGAACCACTCCGGAGCCTGCGCCGCGCTCGCGTAGCCCGTAATCGTCGCCAGTGGGGTCAGACCGCGCTTGTCGGCTTCGTCCTTGGACATCACAACCACCGCGGCCGCGCCGTCGTTGATCGTGGAGGCGTTGCCAGCGGTGATCGTGCCCCCTTTTTGGAACGCCGTGCGCAGACTCGGAAGTTTGTCGACCTTGCCGCGGAACGGCTCCTCGTCGGTATCGACGACCACGGGATCGCCTCGACGCTGCGGCACCTCGACAGGGGTGATCTCGTCTTTGAAGAGGCCTTCTTTCACCGAGTGCTGGGCGCGCTGGTACGACAACGCGGCCAGGGCATCCTGGCGCTCACGGTCGATTTTCTTTTCGGCCGCGCACAACTCACCGGCCTTGCCCATGTGCTCATTGCTGTACGGGTCCCACAGACCGTCGTGGACCATGCCGTCTACGAGTTCGCCGTTGCCCATGCGATAGCCCGTACGGGCCTTCGTCAGGTAGTACGGCGCACTGGACATGTTCTCCATGCCACCGGCGACCACGATCTCGGCGTCGCCCGCTTTGATCGCCGCCGCCGCCATCATTACGGTCTTGAGGCCCGAGCCGCAGACTTTGTTGACGGTGACGCAACCGACCGAGTTGGGCAGACCCGCAGCGAGCGAAGCCTGACGCGCTGGCGCTTGCCCCTGCCCGGCCGGCAGGACGCAGCCCATGAGGACCTCGTCGACGTCGACGCCGTCCACGCCCGCGCGTTGCAGCGCCGCCGTGATCGCGGCTGCGCCGAGTTTGGGGGCGGGCACGGAGGACAACGCTCCGCCAAAACTACCGAGAGGGGTTCGTGCCCCACTAACGATCACAACCTGTCGCGACATGGCTTGGCTCCTTGGGGATCGCCGGATATTCGTGGCGCGCCGAAAGAGCGCGGGTCACGAGCTGGCAATTGAGCGGCCGGCTTACCACGGCACTCAAGCCCGTCCAATGCGTTTGGTCACCGGTACCGTTGTGCCGATTTCAGGATGTAGCCGGCCGTTGCGGCCAGTTAGAGACGAGCCCGGGGGCTGTGTTCCCTCGCGGTGCAGCGTCGGCCTCGGCGCCGCGAGAGACGCGACCGTGGGGCATCGGACGTTGCGTGCTTGACGACATACGATCTCCAGCGCATAAATCCGTCCCCTGGCGCGCCAGGGGACCTCAGCCGAGGTAGCTCAGCTGGTTAGAGCGAGGGATTCATAACCCCTAGGTCGCCGGTTCAAGTCCGGCTCTCGGCACAAAAAAAGAAGCGGTGGTCTTCGG
>JAESSZ010000884.1 GCA_016763875.1 Nannocystaceae bacterium | reverse complement strand
GTTGCACCACAGACTGCTAGCGTTCGGGGACTGTCGGGGTGTCTCCATCCCCGTCGTGCTTGACGAGCCACTTCTCCACCTCTTGGCGAGCGGGCGCCGCGGGAGGACCGTACGTCAACAGCAGGGCGCTAGCCTCACGGGCCAGGGCCAGGGCGCGGTCGTGCTGAGCCGGGTCGGGCCACAGTGCGCGCGCCAATAGGAAGCGGCTGTGGGCCGCCTGAACCAGATCGGAAGCGCCCGCGAGCCAGGCTATGTTGACCAACTCGAGGTCCGCTCGCGCCTGCGCCATGTCGTCGGCGTACAGGGCGACCACGCCGCGGATCCAGTAGGCCGACACCTGCAATTGGGGATCATCAGAACTCGCAACCGCCAAGGCCACGGCTTTTTCGGCGACCTCTCGGGCCTCACCGCCTGAGCCGGTTTGCATGAAAACCTGCGCGGCGTTGACGTACAGAAGGATTTTCGTGGACGCGCTGGTCTCCGCGTATTCGGAGATCTCTAGGGCTTCGCGTTGGTCGGCGTTTGCGGCGTCGTTTTCGCCCAAGCCGAGCAGGATCAGGCCACGGGTAGAGAGCGTGTCGGCGATCATGGCGTTGTCGCCCCCTTGCCTCGCCCTGTGGATCGCAAGCGCACGGCCCAACAAGGCGAGTGCGCGGCGCGAATCGCCTGTGCGATGGGCAATATGGGCGGCCACACGAAGTTGTTGGCTGACGAGGTAGTGCTCGGGGCCATGCGCCGCCTCTGCGATTTCGAGTGACCGGTCCGCCGCCTCTTTCGCGCCCTCAAGGTCACCCTCACTCATCGAGATGTGCGCGGTCATGCGGTACCACTCGGCCATCAGCGGGTGTGCATCGCCGAGTTGGGTCGCCACGATCGCGTGGATGCGGTCCAGGCGTTTCTTCGCGTCGCTGTAGTTGGACCGTGCCAAGTCGTTTTGGACTTGGGCGAAGAGTGGGTCGACGAGTTGGGCCGACGATTCACCGAGGGTTCGCTCGCGGTAGTCGATGACCTGCTCGAGCAGTGCGGCGACGCGTGTCAGCTCGCCGGCCTCATGGGCGATGACAGCGTTGGTACGCGCGAGGTCAGCGTCATCTCCCGGGTCGCGGCCGGGCATACGCTCGAGCATCGCGCGAGCGTGGCGCGACCATTCGTTTGCGGTCTTGGTTCCCGTGGGGTCCCCGGTGCTCAATCCCGCGAGATCGCAGGCTGCAGAAAACGCCGCCGCAGGATAGTCCGCACCCTCTGCGGTGAAATAGGCGGTTCGGTACACGTCGGCGGCCCCGCCTGGGTCGCCGTGGATTTCCATGACGTCAGCCAGGGTGTTGTTGGCCTCGGCCTGTAGTGGCGCGAATCCAAGGTCGTCTGCGCGCGCGAGCGCAGTTTGTGCCAGCGACAACGCGTCATCGAGCTGGCGCGTTAGTCGTAGCACACGAACATCCGACAGCTGCGATCGGATCTCTGCCACGCGCGCGTCGTCTTGTGGGTTGCCGGGATCCCGAAAGCGCCCGCGCAGACGGTTCACGTCCCGACAGTTGGCGACGGGGGAGAGTGCGCCGATGGCATCGATCGCAGTCGCGGCTTTGTATGGGCTCGAACCCAGGGCGCCCAGCAGTGTCTCGAACTCGGTCGCCCGGGTCTCAAGGCAACGCAACCGGACGTCCGCGTCGGCCGCGTCGTCAGAAGCGAACGCGGTGCACAGTGTCATCCGCTCATCCGCCCAGTTCGCTGCGTACTCGCCCAAGCGGTTTTCGAGCTGCGGTACCGTGGGGGTGACCATCGCCGCCATCGAGGTCCGGCTGTCGGCCAACGCCGCGGAGAGCCGCGAGGTCTTTCGTTGGCAGGCGTGGTGCGCAGACTCTTGCTTTGGCGACATGACCACTGCGGCAACGGTCGCCGCTGCTCCGACGCCGAACGCGACACGCATCCATGTCCATCGTCGAGGGGGGTGCAGCGCCTTGAGTAGTGCCGCCATGTTCGGCCAGCGGTCGTCCGCGTCGGCTTCAAGTCCACGTCGCAGCGCGTCGGTCACCCAACTCGGGACCGCAAGAGCCGCGAGGTCGACGGGGCCCTCGCGTCGTTGTCCGGTCAGCCCCTCGTACACCGCGATGCACCACGCGTACTGATCTGTCAGCGGATTGGCCGGACCACCGCGCAGCGCCTCGGGAGCCATGTAGCGGAATGTGCCCATGGCCGTGCCAGGCGCCGTAAGGTCGTCGCTCAGTACGTGGCGTCCGCTCAAACCCTCCGAACTTTCAGACGAGGTGTCGGTCGGGTCGAATACTCTTGCGAGTCCGAAGTCGGTCACCAGCACGCGGCCGTCCTCACCCATCAATACGTTGGCGGGCTTGAAGTCGCGGTGCACTAGCCCGGCATCGTGTGCCGCCTGCAGTCCGCGACCGGCTTTGACGAACACACGGAGGACCTCGTCCCATGGTCTGCGAGTGCGGCCAAGCCAGTGCTTGAGGTCGCCGCCTTCGACGTACTCCATCGCGATGAACAGCTGCCTGTCCTCTTGGTCGACGTCGAACACGCGCACGACGTTGTCGTGGGTCAGCGCCGCCATCGTCTTGGCCTCTCGACGGAAGCGAGCCTCGGTGAGTAGGTCGTGCCGCGCGTGGCGGATCACCTTGAGCGCCACGGTGCGGTCCAGTTTAGGGTCGTGCGCGCGATAGACCGACCCCATCCCGCCTTCGCCCAGCAGCGTCTCGATCTGATACCGGCCCAGCAAGCCGGTCAACTTTGGCGCTTCAGCCTCCGCATCGTCGTCGAGATCGAGATCGATCCCGTCCGGCACGGTCGGCGCCGCAGCCTGGTGTTGTGTCCTTGAGTCGTCCTGGGCCACGGGTCGGCGCTACAACGACGAATAGACCGCGTGTCGGCCTACCCCGATGCGCTCCAGGCGACCACTCTTAACGAGGACACCGAGGTGATGCCGCAGCACCTTTCGGTCCAGTCGTGAGTACTCCTCGATGTCGTCCAGCGTGACTTCGTCGTTGCCTTCCACGAACGGCATGACGAGTCGCGCGAACTCATCGGTCGCCATCCCGCCGTCCTCCACCGCTTTCGGCTTGGGCTGTTTCTTCTCGGCGTCCGCTTCGGCGTAAGCGTCCT
>JAESSZ010000883.1 GCA_016763875.1 Nannocystaceae bacterium | reverse complement strand
CAAAGCAAGAGGTCATGGTTGGGTTCGCAGACATGGCCGAATTTGGCGTTAATCATGCGATGGACTGGAGCATTATTGCCATCGCGCCAGTCGAAGACATCATAGCGCCAGTTGTAGAATTCAGGAATAACCTCCGGGTATTTGTCGGCATTGCCTTTGTCACGGCGTCATTCTTCTTATACCTCACCGCCTCAGGCATCTTAAAATCTGTGGGTACACTGGTTGCCGGTGCAAAAAGGATTGCCACAGGGGATTTTGAGTTTCGGATGAATGAAATCAAACAGGATGAATTTGGCTATCTGGCATCGACACTCAACATAACGTTAGACGAACTCACAAAGGCGCAGTTCCTCGGTTTCGACCGAGGCGACGCGTTGATCAAGGGGCTCAACTCTCTCGGTCTGTCATTGACCCCGGATAACTTCCCGGTCATCACCGGCAACCAACTGGTGCAGTGGGAGCTCACCAAACGCGGCGTCGGTGTCTCTGTCATGACCGAGGAAATCGGCGACAACGAACCGTTGGTGCGCCGCGCACTGCCGGAGTTTCCTCCGTTCCCGCTGGCGACATGGCTGACCACCCACCGCGAACTCAGTACAAGCCGTCGCATGCGCGTGGTGTTCGACCTGCTGTTTGACGGGTTGCGCGGGTCTGGGGAATCGCGGTAGCCGCGTTCTCTTCTTCGTTGTGACCTCTCGGGCGCGGACGTTCCTCGAGAGATCTAAAGAGCGGAGGAGGAGGGATTCGAACCCCCGGTGACATCGCTGCCACAACGGATTTCAAGTCCGCCACCATCGGCCACTCGGACACTCCTCCGTGGCGCGGAAGCTACCGTAAATCGACGGGTTGTCCACCGCGCCCCTTTGGGCGGGCGGCTGAAACTTCGGAGACGCGGACGCAGTCTGACGGATGCGGCCTCGCCACGTGGCCACGTGCACGCATGAAGTCTCCTCCCAAGCCAGGTCGTTCAGCCAGCGACCCCAGCCCATCCACCCGGTCGCGCTTATGGCGCATTCCCGTAGAGTGGCCCGATCCGGAAAATAAACGTCGTTCGGGTTTGCACTCGGCTCAGCCGTGGCTATGTTACTTACCGTTCGGTATATGAGCGCAAACACCGCATCGACGGTCGACGACGAGGCCGATCCCGAGACGACTTCGGTCGACGGGTTGCGCGAGCGCATCCTCGAGATCGCGATCCATAGGTTCGCGTCCCAGGGTTACTCCGAGACGTCCACTCGCGAACTTGTCGAAGCTGCGAGATGCACGAAACCGGCGATGTACTACTACTTCAAGAGCAAGGCCGACCTCTTTCGCAGTGCGGTCGAACTCGCCCACTGTCGGGTCGATGGCGGCGATGATCCGGAGCTGCAGCAACTCGGTTTGCGCGATGCGCTGTTGAAGTCTCTTACCCGACTCGCAGAACGTCTGGCCGACAAACCGGACGACCTGCGGCTCTTGCTTCGCGCTGACGGCTACACCGCGCTGGGCAGCGATCTCATTGACACGCGGTCGTTACGTGCCGCACATATCGCGATGGCCGACGACCTGCTGCGCCGCGCGATCGAAACCGGTGAAGTGCGCACCGACCTTCCGGTCGAAGACGCCGCGATCGCACTGATCGGCATGGTGCATTTGCAGTTGGAGCTCGTGCTCGACGGGAGACCGCTCTCCGACAATTTCGCGGAGCGCATCGTGTCGATCTACATGGATGGAGTTGCTCGATGAGGAGAATTTGCATTGTGATGTTAGCGGCGGCCTTGGGCTGCAACGCAGCGGCGGCACCCGAGTCATCCGAACAGGCGGAAAAGCCCGCTCCTCCCCCAGCCAAGTCGACGTGGGTCGAGGCCGCGACCATCGAGCGATCGTCAGCCACGCTCGAACTCCTCGTGCCCGGTGAGGTCGAAGGGTCAAAAGAGGCGATCCTTGCGTCATCGCAGGGCGGTTTCGTCGAGGCGGCCAACGTCGAGATCGGCGACATCGTGCAAGCCGGCGACCCACTGTTCCGCATCGACACGACGCTGTACTCGGCCCGACTCGAACAGGTCCGTGCGGAGCTCCGCGCATCGCAGCGCGAACACAAACGAGCCGAGAAGCTCGGCAAGATTCTCTCCGGGGCCGACCGCGACAACGCCAAGGACCGCTACGATCTCGCTCGTGCGGGACTGAAGGTGGCGCAGATCCAAGTCAAGCGCGCCACCGTCCGAGCGCCGTTCGATGGCGTCATTGCCGAGGTTGAACTAGAAAAAGGGGAGGTCGCGAGCCTCGGCGCTCCAATCGCTCGCCTCCTGCAACTCGATCCGGTCAAGGTCACCGTTTCGGTCCCAGATCGCGATGTCGTGGGTTTGAGCGTTGGTACCAAGGTTACGATCGCGACCGACGCACTCGCCGAACCCCGCATCGGCACGCTGTCCCGCATTCATCCCGCAGCCGACATGGACACGCGTGCGTTCACCGTGGAGATCGAGGTCCCCAACGAGGACCGCGCACTGCTCCCTGGCATGATTGCTCGAGTCCGCATCGAGCAATCGATCGCTGAGGACAAACTACTCATTCCGCAGAACTTGCTCGTCACGGCGCGCAGTGCCAACGGCGTGTTCGTCGTCGAGGACGACGTTGCGCGTTGGCGACCTTTGAAGCTCGGCGCGATGGTGCGCGAGCAAGTCATCATTCTTGAGGGCCTTGAGGTCGGTGAAAACGTGATCGTGGTCGGTCAACGCACGCTCGCCGATGGCGACGCCGTCATCATTTCCCGCCAAGGCCGGTGCTGCGCCACCGGTCGACCCGAGTTCGACTCATGATCGCAGGCCTCGTTCGTCGTGGCACCACGGTATTCCTGGTTGCCCTGTGCATCTTCATTTTCGGGCTGACGAACTACATCACGCTCCCGCGTGAAGCGTCGCCCGACGTCAAGATCCCGGTCGTGATGGTAACGACGCCGTACGTCGGCGTCTCCCCCGAGGACGTAGAGTCGCTCGTTACCAATCCGATCGAGAGCGAACTCAGCGGGGTCAAAGACCTCAAGAAGATGAGTTCGACCTCGGCCGAGGGCATCAGTCTCATTACGCTCGAGTTCGAGCCAGACGCAGTCATCGAGGACGCGATCCAGAAGGTGCGTGATCGGGTAAGCCGCGCGCGTCCCGACATCCCTCAGGAGGCGGAAGAGACCAGCATCGCCGAGGTCTCGTTTAGCGACTTCCCGATCATTATCGTCACCATCGCGGGTCCCATCGATCAACAGAAGCTCAAGAAGCTCGGCGAGGACCTACAGGATGATCTCGAAGACATCCCTGGAGTGCTGGATGCCAAGCTCACGGGTGGCCGCGAGCGCGAGATTCGAATTCAAGTCGACCCGGTGCGGCTCGACCACTACGGGCTCGCGCTAAGCGACATCTCAAAGGCGATTCGCGACGAGAACGTCAACGTCCCAGGTGGTGACGTGACTGTTCGTGACACCAGCGTGCTGCTGCGCGTGCCGGGCGAGTTCGTCCTTCCTTCCGAGATCGAAGGCGTTGCTATCAAGCGGCGGGGCGGCCGACCCGTGTTCATTCGAGACGTCGCAAACGTTATCGACGACTACGCCGACCGCGAGACCTACGCGCGAATGAACGGCCAACTTGCGGTCTCCGTTGCCGTCTCCAAGCGAACCGGCGCCAATATTCTCGAAGTCGCCGATGCGGTCAAAGCAGTCGCCGCTAAGCACATGGACCGCTGGCCCGAAGGGGTCGGATTCCGCACCCTTGGGGATCAGTCCAAGATGATTTCCTCGATGGTCAGCGACCTCGAGAACGGCATCCTCACCGCTCTGATCTTGGTCGTCGGCGTGTTGGTGATCTTCATGGGTGTACGGGCAAGCCTGTTCGTCGCCCTGTCGATCCCGCTGTCGTTCCTACTGTCAATGATCGTCATCTCCGCGTTCGGCATGACGCTGAACATGATCGTGCTGTTCTCGCTGATCTTGGCCCTGGGCATGCTCGTGGACAACGCGATTGTGCTCGTCGAGAACATCTACCGCCACTTGGAGATGGGAAAGAGCGTCCGCGAGGCCTCGATCGCGGGCACACGCGAGATCGCGATTCCAGTGGCCGCATCAACCGCGACTACCGTGGTCGCGTTTGCTCCGCTCGTGTTTTGGACGGGTGTCATGGGCGAGTTCATGGGCTACATGCCCAAGACGATCATCATCGTTCTGATCTCATCACTCGTCGTTGCGGTGGGCATCCTGCCGGTCGCAACGTCCATGATGATGAAGAAGAAGGTCGCGGTCCCTTCCTCCGACGAAAAGCGCAAGCGCGACACGCCAAAGTGGATGGGGGCTTATCAGGGCATCTTGGTGTGGTCGATCCGACACCGCTACCTCACCGCATTTGCCGGTGCGGCATCACTGGTTGTCACCGTTGCGATCTACGCAGAGAACAACTACGGCACCGAGTTCTTTCCTGAAACCGACCCCAACCGCGCGACGATCGGCGTGCGGGCCCCCGACGGCACAGACTTGCAGGCCACCGACGCGATTGTGCGCAAGATCGAAGCCATCCTCGCCGAAGAGGAGAACGTCGACGTGTTCGTGGCCGAAACGGGCGTAAGCGGCGGTGGCGATCCCATGACGGCGTCCCAGCCGGCCGCACACTTCGCCCGTATCACGGTCGATTTTTTGTCCGACGAAGCCTCGGCAAAACCGGGAGAGAAAGTTCGTATCGAGCCCACCACCGATACCGTCGACCGGATCCGGAAACGCGTCGCGGAGATCCCTGGTGCTCTGATCACGGTCGAGAAGGAACGCATGGGCCCCCCCATCGGCTCCCCAATCGCGGTTGAGGTCACCGGCAGCTCGTTCCACGAGGTTGGCGAGTTTGCGGCCATTGTTCGCCGCCAACTCACCGAGATCGAAGGTGCGACGGATCTGTCCGACAACTACCGTGTTGGCCGGCCTGAACTCCGCTTGCGGATCGATCGGGGTGCCGCCAAGCGCGTCGGCATGAGCACCCAGGACATCGCCACCACGATCCGAACTGCGGTCGCAGGCAACAAAGCAAGCACGTTGCGCGACGGTGAAGACGAGTACGACATCATGGTCGAGCTAGACCCCCGCTATCGCGGCGACCTGCAGGCCATCCTCGACCTGCGTATGCCCGGCAAGTTGGACACCGACCCCGACACGTTCCCAGTGCCGTTGTCCACGGTCGCCTCCTACGAGTTGGCGGGCGGCAACGGTTCGATCCGCCACATCGACCAGGACTTGATCGTTACGATCGAAGGGGACATTGCCGAGGGCCACAACGAGAACGACGTGCGCGCTGCCGTCATGGCGTTCATCGACGAAGCTGACACTCCAGCCGGTTTTGGCTTGCGCCTCGGTGGTGCACAAGACGAACAGAAGGACGCCCAGGACTTCTTGAGCCAGGCCTTCCTCATCGCGATATTTCTGATCTCGTTGGTCCTAGTTACGCAGTTCAATCGCTTCGACCTTCCGTTCATCATCCTCGCGTCTGTGGTGCTCTCGCTCGTCGGGGTGCTGTGGGGGCTCATGATCACCAGGACACCGTTCGGCGTCATCATGACTGGCCTGGGTGTCATCTCGCTGGCGGGCGTCGTGGTGAACAACGCCATCGTGCTGCTCGACTATGTCGAGCAGCTCAAAAACAAGGGGTTGGCAACGTTCGAGGCGCTCGTCGAGGCAGGATCGGCGCGCTTCCGGCCGGTGATGTTGACCGCCACAACCACGGTTCTCGGTCTCGTCCCGATGGCGCTAGGACTCTCGATCGACTTCCGGAACTTCCGGGTTCTGACCGGGACGCAGAGCGCGCAGATGTGGGGAGCGATGGCGGTTGCGGTGATCTTCGGGTTGGCGTTTGCCACGGTGCTCACGCTGATCCTCGTGCCGACGATGTACAGCATCCTCGACGACGTCGGTCGACTTCGCGCCCGCATCTTCTCGCGAAAACCAAAGGAAGAGTCCAAGACGGCGGCGGGTAAAACGGTACCCGCGGTCCCTGTCCCGGCCGAGTAGCGCGCAGCCACCGCTGGCACTAGCGAAAACTCGGCATCGAGGACCGCGTTGCAGTGTTACGGTAGATAGGATGGTTTCGTCGCGCGCGGCTTGGATTATTGGTTGTTTGTTGGTCCTGCCCGCATGCGGCGACGATGACGTCGCTGCCGCGTCAGGTACCGACGGCGAGACGGGCACCGCGGGGGGCACCGCCAACGTATCTGCCGACGGCGTGGACGAAACGGCTGACGACGACGACGGCGAGGGCGACGCCGACAACGGCGGTGACTGCAACGAAGACGCCGACTGCACCAGCGACTGCATGGCGGGAACGTGCGAGGCGGGTGCCTGCACGTTGGAACCAGCGCTCACGGCCGAGTGCCGACCCTCGATCGACATTGAGTACCCACCCCGTGGTGCGACAATCGAGGGCGAGCCGGGCGATATCGTCACCGTGGTCGGTACCGTAACTACTGGTGTCGGTACAATCGAGTCCCTCACCTTCAACGGTGAGCCGCTCGACGTTCAAACCGACGGCACGTTCACGGTCGACATCGCTCCGAGTGTCGGCGGTAACACGATGATCTTCGAGACTGTCGACTCCAAAGACTGGGCGCGACGCCGCGTGCAGTCCTTCTTGTGGTCGTCCAGCTACATGCTCCCCACCGAGCCCATGGAGGGCGTCGCGCCCCAGGGCCTGCTTATGCATCTGGGCCAAGAATCGATCGACGACGGCGACCGCTCGCTTCCCATCGACGACCTCGGCAGCGTCTTTCACCTTACCCTGGACTCGCTCGATCTCGGTTCGTTCATCAACCCTGCCACTCCAATCGCTTCTCAGGCCGGTTACGACATCTACGTCACTTCGCTCGAAAAAGACTCCGCGAGCGTGAGCTTGACGGCGATCGATGGCGGGATGCATTTAGACGCCTCGCTGAATGGAATCGACGGCGACCTGGTGTTCGATTGTACCAACCTGCTTTGCCTGGCCGCAGGTGGTGACAGCAGCGGTGGTCTCACGATGACCGCTATCGAGATCAGCGCGGACATTATCATCGGCGTGAGCTCGGACCATGAGATGCAGGTCGATCTCACCAACGTGTCGACGCAGGTCAACAACCTCGACATCTACTCGAACAACATCTGGACGAACTTCCTGCTTTCGATCCTTGAACCGCTGATCCTCGGCGGTATTGTGAGCGATGTCGAGAACCTGCTTAGCGGGGAGGTCACCAATGTCTTGGGGCCTCTCCTCGTGGACGGACTTGCTGGGTTTTCGATCAGCGCGCCAATCGACTTCCCCAGCCTCGCCGATCCGGATTCACCGATCGTCGTGCAACTCGAGACGGACGTCGGTGCGACCGATTTTCACGACGGCGTTGCGCCGCCACGCCCGTCACCGACGCAGAGCGGCCTCATCGAGTTTCGTGGCGCTGGTTACGTTCAGACCGCAACGACGCCCCACGAGAATCTTGGAATCCCAGCGCGAGCAGGATGCGGCTCACCGGACGTCCTCATCGCGATGCCCCGGATTGCGCCACTGGAGATCGGCCTTGCGGACGACCTCCTCAACCAACTGCTGTACGGCGCGTGGGCGGGCGGTTTGCTTGAGTTCGACTTGGTGGGTGGTGACGACGATGGCGGTGGAGATGGGGGACCCATCCAGGTACAGAGCGTCAAGCTAAGCGGCATGCTTGCGCCCACTGCCACCGACTGCAACGACGAAGGGTCTTTGCTCGCGCACATAGGTGACCTTCAGATCACGGCGACCATCGATCTCAACGGCACCGTTACCGACTTTGTGGCCTACTCCTCGATGGCACTCGTCGTTGAAATCGGTGCGGGGGACGGCGGCATTTCGATCAACATTCCGAGCATTGCGTGGATGGAAACCGAACTCACCGTTGAGCAAGATGCTTCGATCGAGAACGAGGCGTTCTTTCTTTCGATCCTCGAGGGGATGCTCGAAGAGCAGTTGTTGAGCGGCCTGTCGGGCGGTTTCGGCGGCATCTCGCTGCCAGAGATCGACCTGAGCGCCATCGCAGGTCTTCCCCCGGGGTCAGCCCTGCTCAGTATTACCGTCGACAACGTCGAGCGACGCGGCGGTATCAGCGTGCTCAACAGCCACTTCTAGAGCGGTCTAGATCCCGACCACACGACGGGCCTCGGCGCGGCCGCTCGCATCCGCGGGCGCCACGTCGAGATACTTCTTGAACGTCGACTTCGCCTGGACGGTCTTGCCGCTTTTCTGCTGCGCGCGCCCTAGATTCATCAGGGCGCCGACGTACCAGTGGTCTTCGATCGTTGCGAGCTTGGTCGCCTTGCTCAGGGCGGCGATCGCAGGCGCGTGGCGATTGTCTCGCTCGTACAGATCACCCAGTTCGGCGTACGCCTGGCCCAGGTTCTCGTTGAGAGCGACCGCCTGTTTGAGGCTCTTGATAGCGTCGTTCTGTTTGTCAGCCCGGCTCTGCGCAAGGCCGAGGTACTGCCAGGCCTCGGGGTACCATGATGAGCTCTTCGCAGAGTCCTCGTTCACTACTTTGGCAAGCTGTTCGATGGCGCCTGCGTACTGGCCGCTGGTCTCTAGCGCGCGTCCGTACAGCCAGCGGGCCTCATGCAGCGTTGGGTCCAGCAGCGTGGCCTTGTAGTACAGCGGCCGCGCATCGTCATGGTTGTCGTTGAACTCAAGCACGCGACCGCGCTGCAGATACAGCTCTGCTTGCGGCGCGAGTGGCCGCGACTTCTTGATCGAGGCGAGCGCCTTGGCGGGATCGTGCTCGCGCAGATACACCTCCGACAGGAGCATGTGGGCCTCCCAGTCGCTGGGGTTAAGCGCGAGCCCCTGTAAGAGCAGCGCCTTCGCGTCGGCGGGCCGATCTTGATGTAACCGCAATCGCGCACCGAGCATTTGAAGGTCGGGCGGCGTGTTGTCGCCCGCGAGGTTGCTGCCGATCAAGGTTTCGAGATCGTCGACGCGTCCGCTGCGGAGATAGATCTTGCCAAGCGGACCCGCCAACCCCGGGTAGCCGCCAGTGCGGGCAAACACTGCTTCGAGATCGGCTGCACCCGCAGACTGCTTGCCAACGGCGATCTGAACCAGACCTCGCTGCAGTTGGGCGCCGTTGTGCCCTGACACTTCCTCAAGAGCCGCGCCAAACCCGGCGATTGCCTCGGTTTGCTTGTTCGCGCCCAGGAACAGCGTCGCCTTCGCTACCAGAAGATCGGCGGCGTCGTTCGTGCGCCCCTCGGCCTGGGCGAGCTTGAGGGCTTCGTCGAGCAGATTGATTCCAGAGTCGAGCTGCTTCACCTTCGCGAGCAGTCGCGCTTCGTCAACGCTTGCGGGGATGAAGGAAGCGTCCCGCTCACGGGCAGTGGCAAACATCTTCTGAGCGTCCTCCACCTCAAGCTTCATCGCGTGGACTTGACCCAGCATGTGCGCGACACGTGCGTCGTTCGGCAGTGCCTTGTCCACCTGGTTGAGGGTCTCGACCGCACGCTCGGCTTCACCGCCCGCAATAGCGATTTCAGCCTTGATGAGGTGCGCCTCGGGAGCAGAAGCGTGGGCATGCAGCGTATCCACGATCAGCGCCTCGGCCTCGGAGAACTTCCGTGCTTGGACCAATGCACGCATTCGCTGGATCGAAAGACTAAGGTCTTCCGGTAGCAGCGCGAGCGCCTCTTGGTACAAGCCGGCTGCCTTTTTGGCCTGCCCAGACGCCAGAGCGACGTCGCCTTGCATCGCTTTGATTCGCGCGTCAAACGCTGGTGGCGCCCCCTCAGGGAGCGTCATCGCCGAGGCAACGGCGCGAGCCTTTGCGATGTCGCCGCTGGCCAGCATGATAGGCACGTATTGGGCCCTGACCCCGGGATGAGTCGGGTAGGCATCGAGCGCAGCCTGGGCGTTGGTCACTGCCTTGCCCAGGTCCGTTTCAGCCAAGGCTGCGAGCTTGAGGCATAGAGCGCCGCGGTCGTCGGTGTTGGCGGCCAGCACGGCCTGCGCCTCTTTGAGCGCGTCCTGCGGGCGGTCCTGCTCAAGTCGCAGCCATCCCCGATACAGCTTGCTGTGGACATCTTCGCCGCCGAGCGCCGCTTCGGCCTTGTCGAGTTGCTCGGACCGGATCGCGGCAATGCCAAGCACCCGCTGCACAAACGCGTCCGTCTGCTTCACGTAGGGCTGGATCGCAGCGGCCGCCTTGGTCGCAGTTT
>JAESSZ010000882.1 GCA_016763875.1 Nannocystaceae bacterium | reverse complement strand
GTTCGACCGCCTCACTGACAGCGTGATCAACGATGCGATTCCACTGCCCGGTTGCGCCGATCCCGTGGGGGTGACCATTGACCGAGATGGCTTCGTCTGGGTGGTCGACCGCGGGTCTTCCGTCGCCTGGAAGGTCGATCCGGATAACTACAGTATCGCCGCGACCGTGACCGGCCTCAACGGCCCGTATACCTACTCGGACTTCTCCGGGTCTGGCCTCGACTTGGTCATCAACCCGCCCGGTTGAGAGCCTGCCTCGCCACGGAGTCCTCGGCCAGCGGCTAGCCAGCGCAATCGCGTCAGACTCGCCGGCCGCGAACCCGAGTGCGGCCCGCCACCGGGGTGAGCCGTCACTTTCCTTCGCCGCCGCCAAGGCACTGGCGTGATAGGACACCACGAACGTGCCCAGCTGGTGGAAGAGTCTGTTGGGAGGCCGCACAGAGGCGCGCGTCCCTGCGGCTTCGGTCCGCTCACCCACGGCGACCGACACCCTACGCAGATTGTTGACCGTCCCGCCCACGACGGAGGCATGGAAGGAGGCGACCCGCTGGGTGCAGGACGCGAACTCCGGGGAACACGACTTTCTCGTCGAGATGGGGCTGGGCCTGGTGGAGGCATGGCCGGACGCGCTGCGGTCGTTCATGTTCCACTACCCTGAGTTGCTTGAGCCCGATGCGTTGCCGCCGTGGTGGCCGTGGGTCAAGCGCCTTGAGACGGAGGAGTGCGCGCTCGATGACTCGGGCGTTGCCCGGGTGCTGGCGTTTGTGGCCGAGTTGGCGGTGACCGAGCTTGCTCTACCGTCAAGCGAACTCACCGTCTCAACGATTGAGCAGCTGTGCGCCTCATCCGCGTTGTCGGCGGTGGTTCGTCTGAACCTGAGTTGCAATGACCTCGGACCGGCGGGCGCTGCGGCTCTCGTCGCCTCGCCCAATCCCGTGGCGCTCAAGGCTCTCGACCTTTCCTCGAACGAACTGGGCGATGCAGGCGTGGCGACGCTGGCGGGGTGGCCCGCGTTACGCGACATTGAGCGACTTGAACTGGGAGACAATGCGATCGGCGACGAGGGCGTTGGTGCACTTGCGGCGTCGCGGACGTCTCAATCGCTGCAGCACATCGATTTGGACGGCAACGAGCTCACGGACGCCGGGGTTGTCGCATTGGTTGGCACTCCCGCACTGGCGGCGTTGCGCCACCTAAACCTGGGCGACGCCGAGTTGACCGAACGCGCGGTGGTGGCGTTGACGCGCGCACGCTTTGCGCCGTTCCTTCATACCCTGCGGTTGAGCTGCTCCGGTCTTGAAGATACCGGACTGACGCGACTGCTGTGTGCCGACCCGTTTTCGGCGCTGACCGACCTTGACCTCATGGCCAACCGGCTCACGGCCGCATCCGCGCAGGTGCTGGCGCGGTCGACGGTCGTGGGCCAACTGAAACGACTCGTGTTGTCTAACAACCGTCTTGAGGCGAATGGGGTTCGTGCTTTGCTCGACGCGGCGCCGTGGTCGGCAATGCAGCATCTAGATCTTCGCAGAAATGGTCTGGGGGACGCCGGGGCGCGCGCCCTAGCAGAGTCCGACGGATTGGCCGCGCTGACGAGTTTGGATCTGGCGTCCAACGGTTTGGGCGCCCAAGGCGTTGCGGCCCTGTGTGGGTGGCGCCAGTTGGCCGGGGTGGCCGATCTCAACTTGAGCGACAACCCCATCGGTGCCGCGGGGGCACACGCGTTAGCGGAGTCGCCGAGCGCCGCCGGTCTGACGCGGCTGCGTGTCGACCGAAGCATCGGCGGAGAGGCGCTGCGTCTTCTGGAGACGAAATTACCTGGGTGCGACGTGTGGTCTTGAGCGCTTGAGGGTGGCCTTGGCCTACTTTGGGAATGTCGCGGCGCGGCTGCATGCGCCCGGGGACTGGCGTACATTGAGGCGATGCGGTGCTTGTTTGTTCCTGGTCTTGTTCCTATTGCTCTTTCGGCGCTCGTGATCGGGCTCGTCGTGCCCACCGTGGCGGAAGCTGCGGTCTGGGGCAGCTTCGACACCGCACGGATCAACTACGACGAGGGCTGTCTGACCTGCAGCGCCAACACGCTGCTCGTGGGGCTCATCGAGGCTAACGGCGACACGCTAGCGCCGCCCTCGGGTAGCCTGACGGCCAACTACCTGGATGGGATCGACGTCTTTTACACCTCGATGCTGTCGGGACTCAGCGGTGACCTCAGCGCCGCCGAGCAGGGGAACCTCCAGGCGTGGATCGAAGACGGTGGCACGCTGATCGTGACCGCCGAGGCCATCGACAAGTTCATGGTCGGACCAGCGTACGAGACCTTCACGTCCACCTATGGCGTCACCGGGTACGCGCAGGGCCAGGGGGCGGGCATCGGCGCCCCGATCGAGGTCCATCCGATCGTCGCCGGGGTTACTGCGTACGAGTGGAATCTTCCCGCCGGCTTCGAGGTCGGCGACGACGCACTGGTATTGGGCAACGGGGCAGTGGGGGTCCCATTCCTCGCGGTTCTCGAGCCGGACACGGATTTCTGCGTAGGCGGACGGATCGTGGTGCTGGGCGACCACGGCCTCTTCAGCGACACGTTCATTGGAGCTTCCGACAACGCGCTGCTTGCCGATAACATCATCGACTGGGCCGCCACGGCTCCCACGCCGTGTGCCGCCATGGGAACAGGCACCAGCGGCGACAGTGGCAGTGGCAGTGGTAGCTCGACCGGCGATGCGGGGACAGGGGACGGCGGCTCTACGGGTTCGGGCGGCTCTACGGGTTCGGGCGGCGCTACGGGTTCGGGCGGCGCCGCGGATACCGGAACGACGGGGGTGACCTCTGGCGACGGCCCAGGTCCCATGCCCGACTCCACGGGAGGCGGCAACGAGGAGGACGGAGACGGCACAGGCGCCGTCACGACGATGCCGGTCGGTGATGACGGCAGCGGCGATGCGACGGGCGACGGCACAGGGGGCAGTGGCGGCAGCAGCAGCGACGACGGGGGTGGATGCCGCACGGGCGGTGATGTGCCGTCGGCGCGATGGGCCTGGCTCGCGATGCTCGTCGCTTTCCGTCGCCGCACGAGGTCCGGGCGCAAGTCGTAGTTCGGCCCCCGCTACCGCAGTGGGCGTGCGAGCCGATACACGTGCATCTTCGCTTTGCGACGCCAGCTGACGTCCAGCCGAAGTACGTCGTCGATCTCAAACCATGGGTTTTCGTCGAGTTCAAGCAGACTCGCGAGGCGTATGCCCTCGGGCAGACGTGCGAGGCGCCGCACCAACTTCTCCATGAAGGCGTCTGAAAATGCCGTCGAGCACGTGTAGATCACGGTGGCGTCGCTCAACTTGGCGCGCTGTAAGTCGGCGTGCTGGAACACGACGTCCTCGGTCTTGAGCAGTCCCTGCTCGCGTGCCGATGCCAGAGCCTCGCACGCCACCTCGTGGCGACTGTCGACGAGTTCGATGCCCACGCAGCGACGCAGTTGGCACGTCATCGCGACCTGGAGGACAACTTTGCCCATGCCGCTGCCGAGGTCGAAGAACACGTCGTCGTCTTCCATGTCGAGCGCATCGATGAGCTGGTCGAGCGCCGTCGGCATGATCTCGCCGTACGTCGAGGAGCCTTGCGTGGCCTGGATCCGCTGCTCTTCGTCGTACGAAACCTCGTATCCCCACCGGTCGCCGTAGAGGTGGCGGATGGCGTTGCGCGGATCGATGCGGGTCACTGGGCGACGGACGCGACCGCGAGTTTTGCGGCGGCGAGTTGGGGTGGAGGGGCGTCGGCCCACCACGTCGTGTCGACGCGGATGCGGACCTTGTCCTGTACCTGGTACCACATTTGGATCCTCAGGCCGTTGTCGTACGCGTACTCGGCACAGTAGGCGTGCTCACCGACGGCGGCGGGTCCCCAGGGTTTGGTGGTCTTGGCTTCCGGCGGCGCAGGGGGGTCCGCCGTCGCGACCTCATCTCTTGCCTGCCGGGTCTTCTCGGCGTTCATCGTGTGCGGCTCGACCACCACGACCACAGTGAAAGGGTCGGCGAGAATGTCGCCGACCGAATATGCATCCAGACCGCGGTGGTCGAAGTGCTCGGTCGGGGCCATGTACGTCGGCAACGTCATAGCGACAGGACCGTCGCCGAACACACGCGTCTCTGAGGTCGGGTTGCCCGCTAACACCCACGGGCGTCCACTGATGAACGCGGCCCCAAGGCCCGCCAGTAGCGTGGCCACCGCAATAGCGGCCGTGATTCGCATGCCGCGGGAGGCGGTGATCGGCTTGTTGAGGTCGGGAGCCTGCTCGCTCCCGGGCAACCCCCGCGTCACCACCCCTGTGGCTACCAGCGCGGCCCCGACGATGCCTCCGCCGAGGTGCGCCCAGAGGTCGACTTCGGGCAGGAAGGAGACGGTGAGATTGATGACGAGATTGGTGATGGCCGCCCGTCGGATTGAAGGGACCACCGCCTTGGGGATCACCCCCATCGGCTTGAGACCGAACACAGCCGATGCCCCGAGCGCGCCCCAGATTGCACCCGAGGCGCCGACACTGAGCGCAGCGTTGCCTGCCAGCGCGCTGGCTATTGCCCCGCCCAGTCCACTGGCCACCAGCACAACAAGCAGGCGCGCGGGCCCGATGAGGCGCTCCAAGAAGCCACCGAGCGCGATGAGGACAAAGCCGTTGATCAGCGCGTGCGCGATACCGGCGTGCAGCAGCACCGAGGCAAACAGCCGCCACGGCTCGCCCGACAACGACGCGTCGGTATTGGCACCCATCCGTACCAACGTTGGTGCCAGCTCGCTGCCGCCCCACAGTGTCTCGAGTCCGAAGACGAACACGATGGTTGCGAGCACGAACCACACGGCCCGCGGCTTGGCGCCTCGCAGGCGATCGAGGAACTGCTGGCCGTGTTCGGTGTGCTCCCGCTCTTCGGGACTGGCGGGTGCCAGCGGGCGTACCAACTGCGCAACGAGCTCACGATCGGGTGGATCTTGTTCCGAGCTCGCCGCGGTCAGGGCGATGCCGACTGGGGAGTCGCGACGGCTGTTCGGCCCGGCCCACAGCTCCCCGTCTGGCGTGAGCTGGAAGACCTGCACCGCGCGCCGCATCGACAGCCGCGGCTGACAAGCACGCAGCATTCGCTGCACCTCGGTCGGATCGCCGCCCACGATCACATGCTTGAGGTGCGCGTGCGGGTTGTCTTGGACTATCTTGGCTAGGCGTTCGCCGACCTCCGGACGCAAGGGGCCCGCCTCGTCCAAGACGACCAGAGTTGCGAGGCTGCCGTCGGCCATCGCCAGCGCGGCGCCGTTGTCACCCAGGGCGAGGAGACGGGCTGGAGGCTCGGTCTTCGTCACCAGGTAGGCGATCGTGGCGAGCCATTGCCGGCTGAGGTCGGCCATGGAGTGGCTGGTATAGCAGACGCGGCAGGCACCGTGCTGTAGGTGCCGCTCGGCGCTTGCGAGCCTCGAGCCCTTGCGGCACCGTTTCGGGGTCGAGTCAGGCGCTGGAGCGTCCGACCGCAAAGGCGCACAACATGACGAATCACCCTCGGCCGCTCGCAGACCGAATGCACCAGGCAGGCGTGGGCTTCGGGACCAGTGGTGCGCGAGGCCGCGTCGAGGCTCTAGATAACGCGCTGTGCTACGCGATCACGGTCGCGTTCGTGCAACATCTGGCCGCGACGGGCAAGACTCCCTTGCGGCTGGCGCTGGCTGGCGATCGCCGTGCGAGCACCGGGCGGATCCTTGCTGCGTGTGCCCAGGCATTGAACGATCGCGACATCACTGTGGTGTACTGCGGGCGGATTCCAACGCCGGCCTTGGCCGCGTTCGCGATGGCCGAGGGCATTGGCGCCGTCATGGTCACGGGGAGCCACATTCCCGAGGACCGCAACGGACTCAAGTTGTACACGCCCGAGGGCGAGATCCTGAAATCGGACGAGGCGGCCATCGCTGCTCAACTTGTTGCGGTGCCTACAGAACTATCGTCGCTGTCGCCACTGCCCGCCGTCGAGCCGTCTGCGGCGCGCCGCTACGTCGATCGGTTTGTGCACGCCTTTGGCACCCATGCGCTGGTCGGTACCGTCGTCGGCGCATACGGCCACTCTGCGGTTGGACGCGACCTTACGGTTGAAGTTCTGCGGCGACTGGGGGCATCGGTGGTGCCGTTGGGCTACTCCGATGCCTTTGTGGCCGTCGATACGGAGGCGATTCGCGACGAAGATCGTCGGCTCGCGCGAGACTGGGCGGCGCAGCAATCGTTCCACGCGATCGTGACGACCGATGGCGACGGCGACCGCCCGATGATGACGGATGCGAGCGGCGAGTGGCTGCGTGGCGATGTGGTGGGCATCCTCGCCGCTGCGGCCCTTGTCGCCGACGTTGTCGTGACGCCGGTTAGCTCAAACACGGCGGTCGAACGTAGTGGGTTGTTCGAGTCGGTGGTGCGCACCCGCATCGGCTCGCCATACGTGGTGGCGGCGATGCAGCAGGCGCAAGGGCGTGTGGTCCTCGGCTATGAGGCCAACGGAGGGTTGCTTCAACACAGCCCGGTGACGCTGCCGCAAGGGGTGCTTTCGCCGCTCCCCACGCGCGATGCGTTGATCGTACTGGTGTCCGTGCTGCAACGTGCGGCGCAGCAAGGATGCTCGCTGGCGGCGCTGGTCCAACGGCTTCCGGCTCGTTACACCGCCAGCTCTCGATTGCTCGCCATCGAGAGCGACCGGAGCCGTCCGTGGCTGCAGCGACTGGTCGAGGACTCGCGCGCCGCCGAGGTCCTGGGTCCACAGTTGGGTGTTGTTGTCGCAGTCGATACGATCGATGGACTGCGTCTGACCTTCGCGAACTCAGAGATCGTGCACGTCCGGCCGTCAGGCAACGCCCCCGAACTGCGTTGCTACTGCGAGGCCGCCTCGCCTGCGCGGGCCGAGGTTCTCGTGGCCGACGTGCTGCGTCGGCTCAGCGATGCGCTGAGCTAGTGGCCCTTGCGCAGGTTTTCGCGCGGCTTTCCCCTTTAGTCGGGAACTCTGCGGGCACGCGGATGTCTTTGGGCGAGGTCCCACCCGATGCGCGCATTTCGTTTCTTCCGATCGCTGTCCTCCGTTGGCCTGCTTGCGCTGGGGATCGTCACGATCTGTTGCGCCAGCGAACCGGTGCAAACCGCGACCGAGGACCCGCCGCCCGCCGCGAGCCTGGGTGCCAACCCGGTTCAGTACCAGCTCGCCGAGGTCACACCGCAAGTCCAGTGGCAGTCGTCGGCTATTGAGCGGTCTCCGATGTCGCTGACTGCAGGCGATGGGTCGGGGCTGCGGCTGCTATCGATCACCGGTACCGTCGTGATTGAAGACCCGCTTGCGTTCACCGAGCTGCGTCTCACGTTCCTCAATCCGGAGAATCGCCGCCGTGAGGGACGCTTTGAGTTCGACCTTCCGGACGGCGGGGCGCTGTCCCGGCTGGCGATGCGCATCGGAAACACCTGGATGGAAGGCGAGGTCGTCGAACGCGACAAAGCGCGCCGCACCTTCGAGACGTTCGTGCACACGCGTCCTCGTGTCGACCCGGCCCTTCTTGAGAAGGCTGCGGCCAACCGCGTCTCGGCGCGTGTGTTCCCGATTCAACCGCACGAGCGCAAGGAGATCATCGTTTCGTACAGCCAGCCCCTGACGGGTGGTGGTGATGGTGGGTCATATCGGCTGCCGCTGCAGGGGTTACCGCAACTCGATGCGCTGGATGTACGGGTCATCGTCAAAACCGCGGACGCCGTGCAATCAGACCGTTTCGTGACTGCTTCGCAGCGGGTGATAGAGGTCCGCGAGCGTGAATGGTCCCCGGACAAAGATCTCGTCGTCGTGCTCGATGGGGCCGGGCCTGCCGCGGGCATGCGAGCGGGCAAGCTTGCGGTGGCGCGTGTTCGGTTGGACGATGTCGCCGACTCGGAATCGCTCGAGAGCCTCACCATCCTGTTCGACACCAGCGGATCGGGGGCACGTAGCTTCGACCGCGAAGTGGACCGACTCGCGGTTCTCCTACGATCGCTCGACGATACTCCGACGCGCATCGTTGCCTTCGATCAGACGGTGGCCCTCATTCACGATGGTCCCGCCGCCGACGCAATCGGCGACATCTTGGCGGGGCTGCGTGAGCGACGGGCGTTTGGTGCCTCTGACCTCCGTGCGGCACTGAAGCACAAGCACGTCGTGGGTGCTCACAGCGACCGGCTACTGATCTGGTCCGACGGAATTGCCACCGCGGGTCCGAGCAAGACCTCGCAGCTCGTCGAGGCCGCGAGGGGCGTGCCGATGGGGCGCATCGACAGCTATGCGACGACGGCCTCCGCTGACCGCGATGTTCTGGCCGCGCTCGACGCCGCCCGGGGTGACGTAGGAATTGTCGTCGGACCCGACCTCGATGGTGCCGGGCTCGGTGAGGCGTTGACGCGTCGCGGTTTTGGCAATGTCGAGATGGCGGTGCCCGGGGCGGTGTGGTCGTATCCGCGCTCGCTGCAAGGCTACGCACCGGGCGACGACGTGGTGGTGTACGCAAGCTTCGAGGACGCCGCGCCGGCCGAGGTCTCGGTGGTGTTTTCAGACCTCCGGTTGGGCGAACACATCATTCCGACGTTGGAAGGGGCGACGGCGTTGGTCGACCGCGCCGTTGCTATCGCTCGGGTCAAACAGATGTCAGAGCGCTGGGCCGCCGAAGAGGACCCCAGCAAGGCGGAGTCGCTGCGACAATCGCTGGTCGAACTCGCCGTTGGACAGCGAATCCTGACCGACCACACCGCGCTCTTGGTGCTGGAAAACGAAAGAGAGTATCGGCGCTACGGGATCGACCGCAGTGCACTGGCGAACATCCTGACGGTCGGCCCGGGTGGAATCGACCTGTTGCGTCGCGGTTCGGGTCCTACTGGCCGCGCGCTGCCTCGGGTGGACGAGTTGCTGACGGATGATTTGCTGGCCGACGCGCAGCACACCGTCCCGAGGGGGACACGTGGATCGGCCTCTGTTTTGGAGGCCATGGCGGCCGAAAGCGGGCACTTTCTGGCCTCCCCGCCCGGAGCGGCGTGGGCGGTTGGTTCCGATGACCAAGACGTGTGGGGCGGGCTGCTCGGGACCGAGGTCGGCGAAGCCTTTGGCGTCGGCGGTCTGGGGCTATCTTCGACACGGGGCCCGACATCGGACTTCGCAGCCGTGGGCGGTTTCGGTCTCTCCGGTACGGGTCGCGGCGGTGGGGGCACGGGCGAGGGCACCATCGGGCTCGGCAATGTTGGCTTGATCGGCAAGGGCGCGGGCAGCGGGACCGGCTCGGGGTACGGCCGGGGCTCCGGTCGCGTCTCCGCTCACATGGCACAGGTGGGGCGTATGCGCCGACCTCGACGGCGCCAAGCGGTGCGGCGGCGGCGGGGCGATCCCTCCGACGGACCGCAGTGGGTCGGGTCTGCGCAGTCGGGTCGGTTTGCCGGACTGCAGCGCCTCGTCGCCGACGGCCACAGCGCCCGGGCGCGCACCGAGGCGTGGGCGTGGGCGACAACGGAGCCCGACAACGCGCTGGCTTTGGTGGCGCTGGGGGAGATGCTCGAACTCGATGCTCGCCCTGAACTCGCGGCTCGGGTCTACGGTTCACTCATCGATTTACACCCGCATCGTGCTGACATGCGACGTGCCGCGGGCGCAAGGCTCGAGGCACTCGGCGAGCGTTGGCGTGGACTCGCGCTGGACACATATCGCAAGGCGGTAGCGCAGCGTCCCGACCAGATCAATGGACATCGATTGCTAGCGTGGGCGCTCGTGAAGGCGGGCGAACACGAACAGGCGTTCGACGTCTTGACCACTGCGCTGCAAACACCGATTCCGGCGGGTCGATTCAATGGCGTCAAGGCGCTGCTTCGGGGCGATAGGCGGCTCGTCGCGGCCGCGTGGCTTACCGCAGACGAAGACCGCGAGGGCGGTGCACCCGGGAGCACCGCGCGGGTTCGTTTGCGTGCGGCCGGAGTGCGGCCGGCAACCACCGCATCTCTGCGTCTTGTTGCGGATTGGGAAACGGATGCGACCGACGTCGATCTGCTCGTGGAGCCGATGGGCCCGGGCACTGGCCGTCGGCACGCCGACGTTCGCACCGGGTTTGGGCCGGAGGCATGGATCTCACGCGATCATCGGCGGCCGGCAGCGGTCACGGCCCGAGTCCGCTACTTCGATCGCGGGGCCATGGGGTACGCAATGGGTACCGTCTCGGCGGTGAGCCACGATGGCAACGGCCACCTGACATTCACCGATCGGCCATTCGTACTGATGGAAGCCGTCGGCTCCGTCGAACTTGGCCGCTTTCGTGCCTGAGGTCTCGCGTCTACCCTGATGCTGCGCGTTTTGGCGGGTTGTTCCCGTGTTGGATAAGGCGGCTGAGCGCCATGATCCCGACTAAAAAGTCCGTCTGCGTCACAAGGCCGACCAAGGTGCTGCGCTCGCGGTCCACGACCGGGAAATAGCCGAGCCAGGTGTCGCTGAATAGATCGGCGAGGCGGACCAGTGGCGTCCCTGGCGCGACGGCGACCGGACTTGGCGACATGATGCGATGGACAGGCGTATCCAGCGCGGCGGCATACCGAGGATCGTTGTTGTCGATACGGAACAGTCGAGCCCGAAATTTCCCGCGTCGGTCGGGTTCTCGCTCGCGATCTGGTCCGGGCGCCGGAAGCAGTGCGGCGATGTCTCGGTCGGTAACCACGCCCAGCAGCCGGTGCTGATCGTCCACGACCGGTACGTGCCGGACTCGGTGATCTTGGATGATCTCGACCGCGCGAGCGACCGAGTCAGTCGGCGAGAGCTCGTGCAGCGTCGTGGTCATCACGTCGTCGACCCGGCCCATCAGCGCGTCGATGAGTCGGCCCGAACTCAGCGTTGAACGCGTCGTGTTGCGGCCGGGGCCCAAACGGCATTTTCGAAGCGCCTCCATGCGCAGGAATGACGTGATCACATCGGTCGTCGTCACGATCCCTTGGAGCCCGCGTTGTCCGGTGGTGTTCAGGACCGGAAGGCAGTCGACCTTACGCTCGATCATCAGCAAGATGGCGTCGGTGACCTTTGTCTCGGCTGTGACCGAGATCAGATCACGGGTCATGAGTCGCGAAAGCGGCGACCTGCCACTGATCTCACCGGGCGTTGGGTGCGCGGCCTGCGTCGGGTCGAGCGCACGTGCGATATCACGCTGTGACACCAGGCCGGCCAGCGTGGGAGCGTCGCTCGGGTCGTCGGACAGGGCGTCGACGATGATGGGGACGTGGTGGACGTGCCGACGCCCCAAGAGTTCTGCCGCGTCCTGCACCGTATCGCCAGTACGTAGGCACTCCAGTTCGCTGGTCATGATGTCGGCGACGGTACGCATGCTGTGGAAGAACACTTCTTCCCCGCGAAATAGCCGCTGGACCACGCCGCGTGGGCGCCGGGCGGCGTCGGGGTCTTCGAGATGGACGCTTGGTTGGCCGGATGACATCGACGGGGGCGGCGAGCGGAGACTCACCGTACCCGAGACATCGGCGTCCGCCGTGAAACCTTGATCCCGCGCTTGCGCCGCGTGGACACCCCGCGACAGTCTGTTTCGTCCAAGCCGCACCGCAGTCGCACATGCATGTGGGCGTGGTGGCCCTTGCTGTGCACGACGACCGTCCCGATCGCCGCGAGTTCCGCTGGGGTGGCGCCCATGTCCTGTCCGGCGCGCCTCAGCAACGGGTGCAAACGGCGGCTCAAAAAGATGACTTCTGTTTCATCGGTCGCGATGAAGGAGGAGATCAGTGCCCACGTCGCATGCCAGTCCACCTCGTCGTGACGCGGATGCGTTCCGGATCCATCGAGTCGGGGTAGGCGAATGTCGACATCGCGCCCAGAGCGGTGTGATTTGTGGGGCGGAAAGTGGCCGCCGCCCTCGCGGCTCATCGAGCCGATTGTTAGTCGCCCCTCCCAGCCGGTTTCTTCGCGAAAACTTCCAATGGCAGCGACGACTGTCTGCACCGCGTGGGTACTGCCGTAGCATTGCTCCGGTTTCCAAAGGTCGTACAGGTCTGTGTCGGGAAGCTGGACACCGTTGACTAACTTTCCCCCGTTGGGACGGCCGTCGCTCAGACCACCGAACTCGATGTCGAGCTGTGGTGGCGCGTCACCGCGACGGTTGGCGTACGGGTCCCAACCTGTCTTGGACGCATCACGCAGGACGATGAGGGAGAGCCCCGCACGCAGCGGTTGGCTGGCGTGCTCCCGGTTGGGGCCAGCTTTAAGCACGGTGACGGTGGTACCGAGGCGCGCCGCGACGCTCGCCCAAGTATCGTCTCTTGCGGTGTAGTACTTGGCTCGCATGCGTAGCGAGGGGCGCTTGCTCGCCCGCAACTGCAAGACCCGACCGGGTCGAACTGCGCCCTTGTCCCTCGCCAGCCAGGGATTCCATGCCTCGAGGTCTTCGAGGCTGACTCCCCATCGCGAGGCGATGGCCTCGGCCGTCTCCCCTCGCTCGACCTTGTGTGTCATCCAGGCGGCCGTGGTTTTCGCCGGCCGCGGTTGTGGCGTCGTGGCCACGGCCAACCACGACCCCAGTAAGAGGGACGCGAGCGAGGGCAGGAGCGTGCTGATGATCATGGCCAAGCTACGCTGCGCCTATCGCTTGAGGTTAGCGATCTCGGACAGCATCTCGTCTGCGGTGGAGATCGTCCGTGCATTGGCCTGAAAGGCCCGCTGGTAGGCGATGAGCGTGACGAGTTCATTGCCGAGATCGACGTTGGATCCTTCGAGAGAACCCTGAGCTACCGAGCCACGGCCACCGGTACCCGCCTCGCCCATGACCACCTGCCCGGAGCTACGCGTCGCTGACCACAACTGGTCGCTGGCGCGGAACAACGAGCCGGGCGCCTGAAACATGGCGATCGCGACCTTGGCCATCGGTTGGGTCTGACCGTTGGTGTACACGCCAGTGATCGTGCCGTCTTCGGCGGTCATCACGTCGATCAACTCGCCTGGACCCATGCCGTCTTGATTCAGCGAGTCGACCGAAGAGTTGCTGGCGTATTGGGTCGATCCCGTGAGACCGGTGCCGCCGTCGGTGGTGATCGCATCGCCAAAGTCGAACGCCACGGCTTGGCCCCCGGTTGCGCCAAGGAAGTCGGCTGACGACGCGTTGACGACCTCGGTGTCGAGCGCACCGTCCGTCGTAAAGGTCAGGTTGCCGTCGGCGATCTCCGTAGGGACGCCCTGCGTACCGCCCGTGAGTTCGCCGCCGTCTGCCATTGCGTGCCATTCCCATGCTCCCGCACCGTTGGCGACGAAGTAGACGTCAACCCGGTGGGCGGCGCCCAACGAATCGTGGATCGTCACCGAGGTCGAGAAGTTGGACGTTGCGCCCGGATCCAACGGATCGAACGGTCCTGCTGTCGCCTCGCTGGCGTTGAGATTCAGCCCGAAGTCGACAGAGGACGTTGGGATCGGCGGGACGGTGCCACCGAGGCTGATATCGCCAGATGCGCCCTCGATGGAGCCGTCATCCGCCAGGCCGTAACCCTGCACGCGTAGGCCGTGCTGGTTGACCAGGAAACCCTCGGTGTCCAGCGTGAAGCGGCCGTCCCGCGTGTAGTACTCGCCGTCAACGCCGTCGAGTTCTCCCTCAAGGGCGAAGAACCCTTCGCCACTGATCGCAAAGTCGAGACTACCTCCGCTGTGGATGAAGGTGCCTTGCCCGAACTCCTGGGTGACCCCACCCATTTCGACGCCTGCGCCGAGGCTCTGGCCGCTGAGGGTTCGGCGCCCCAGGACATCATTGAAGCGCGCGGACGAAGACTTGTAGCCTACGGTCGACACGTTGGCGATGTTATCGCCGACGACATTGATCGCCTTGCTGTGCGCGCTGAGACCGCTGCTGCCAATGTAGAGAGAGGACCAAACCGACATAACTTCGTTCTCCTTGTTCGTGGGGGGGGGGCTCAGGTTCCGTTCGCGACGGACTGAATTGCGGCGGGCGAGACGAGGATGCCGCCCAGCCCAAGTAGGGTGCCGCCGTCTTCGGAGAACTCGATGGATGTCGTGGTCCCCGATAGTGAAATGCTGGCTTCGATCACGCCGTCCTCGCCGCTGGTGGCTTCGACTTCGACGCTGTAGCTGCCCTCCGGCAGCGCGATGCCGTTGGCGTCCTTGCCATCCCAATCGACGACGATGTCGCCCGCAGGATTGGCACCGGCTTGGATGCGCGCGACCTCGTCGCCGTTCTCGTTGCGGATGACCACGTCGACCTTTGTCGCAGCGTCGTCGAGATCCACCGTGAACTCGGCCTCGGTCGCATCGCCCGTGAGGTTGATCTGGGAAGCGTCGACCGTGACCCGCTTGCCCACCAGGCCCATCATCGTGGCGCGCGAGGACGAGACCTGCCCGGACTCGAGTGCCGCAAGACGCGTGTTGGTCTCGATGCCGATCTCCAGGTTCGCAAACTGCGCCAACTGGGCGACGAACTCGCTGCCGTCCTGCGGATTGAGTGGATCCTGATTCTGCATCTGGGCCACCAGCAAACGTAGGAACTCGTTCTTCGGCCCAGCTTCGGCCTCTTCCACGGGGGGCGGCTCGTACAGCGTTGGATTTGTGTTGTCGACCTTCATCGCTGTTCTCCTCGTTACGCGACGACGCGGACGCCGGCGTTCATTCTGGTGTCAGTGTTCGCCTGGCCTTCGTCGCTGCCGTTGGCGGATGGGTCCTCGTTTGCTGCGGGCTCGCGCTCTCCGGGAGAGTCGTGCGTTGCCTCGCCGAACGTCAGGTCGGACAGCTCGAGATCGTGCTGGTCGAGGGCGCTTCGCAGGTCGTCGAGTTCGTTGCGCATGGTGTCGGCCATCGAGTCGTTCGGCACGAGTGCCTCGACCATTACGTGGGACCCAACAGTGGTGATCGCCAGTCCGATTTTGTTCGCGCCCGCACCGATGACGACTTCGGCCCGTTGCGGACCCATGCGGCCCACGGCGGGGTCAGCCTCCGTCGCATTGCCGCCCACCGTCTCGGGCATGCGGCCCACGACGACCCTCCCTTGGGCCGCGATGCGCCCATTGTGTTCACCTTGTGGGGGCACGCCTGTGCCCGCAAGTTGGTCGAGTGCGGCCGCAGAGAGGTCGATGTTGGCCGAAACGGGCTCCCCGATCGTGTTTAGCGCGGGGGCCGGAAGCGGCACGTCGGTTGCCTCGCCGAACACCGCTGCGTTGGCAAGCTCGGGCACCGCTGGTGGCGTGGGCTCGCCTTGTGGCGCCGGTGCCGGAGATCCGAGCGCACTTGCCGATGGCGTGACCGAGGACATGACGGCGGCGTAGGCACGTAGTGGCCCGCTGACGATCGCGCTGGCGTCGTCGGGATGCGCGATGCTCCGCGCGGGCGCGGGCTTGGTGCTGACGCGCGCGACGATCGCCGGTTTGTGACGAACAGGCGGCGCTTCGACTTGCAACAGGGGCGGCTCAGGGGCGTCGGTCCCGCGCCACTGGGGGGCGGGTGGGAGTCCCGCGGCCGCCTCCATCGCCGGGCGTGACCACAGGCGCGTGACTTCTCCATCTGAAACGATCCGGGTCTCGCCGGTCGGTACACGGCGTGGCGGTGCCGTGGCGCGGCGATGCGTGGCGTTGACCGCGGTGGCCTGGGCAACCGGCGCGCTCGGCTTCGTCTTGACGAACCTCCCTGGGATCGGCGGAGGGATCTCTGTGCGCCCGGATGCGGGTGAACGGACCGCGTACGACAACGTCTGTCGCGGGGATCCGCGACGCGTCGCGCTGCCAGGAATCGGCGGTGGAGGAATCGATGCACCAGCGCCGGCCGGAACTGGGATGTCGCCCGACGGAGGCTCACCCAGAAGAGTTGTTCTCCAGCGCTTGCCGCCGCTTGCCCTGGTTCCGGGTCTGCCGTCTGCGTTCTTGCCGTCGTCGGATCTTGTATCCACCGGCTGGGTTTCACGGGTGGCATCGCGATACGCCGGGCCGTCGTTGACCATGATCCGCTCGCGGCGGTCGTCGGAGGTTTCGCGAGGCACTCCCCGTTGTTCGGCCCGCGATCGGTGTCCGGACCGATCTAGCCGCTCTCGGGCGTCCATGACGTCGAGCGCGACGACGTCGTCGTCGCTGGCTTCTGCGCGTCGGCGTCTTACGTCGAGGTCGCGGTTGGCGTGGTCTAGTGCGCCTCGGAACGCGGGAGCCCGCCCCGCAGACTCGGCGCCACGCGGGCGGGTGCGCGCAAGCGAAGGCGGAGCTGCGCCGCGGTTGGGGTCGAATCCGTCGGAGATATTGCTCATGGTTGCGCTTTCCTACGGGTCGGGGCGAGGTCGTCGATTGTCAGCTGTTCGGCCCGGTCAATGGCGCGAGCAAGGGTTTTTCGTTCTCTGTCGGTCAGCTTGTCTGTGACCGCGATTTTTTGCTCCGCCTCGGCCTCTCGCGCGAGGCGTGCCTGGCATTCTCTGCGTGCGGACTCGTGCTGTCGGTTGGCGGCGATGATGCTTTCGTCCGCTGCGGCGTGTTCGGCCCTCACAGACTCCAGGTCGGTCGTTTGGCTCGTCGCCATCACCCGTGTCACGAACTCGCCTTCGAGTCGGGTGCGTTGAGCCTTCGCGGCCACCTGCGACTGCTCCGCCGAGATGCGGACCGCGTTGGACTCGGCCAGGGCAACCGCCGCGCGGTCGCGGGTCAGCTTCTGCACACGTCGTAGTCGACGCAATGCGCTGAGACGTCGTCGGCTACTGGGCACCACGTACCTCCTGTCGCTTTACTCGTCGCCCTCGGTTTGCTGTGGTCGCGGGCGGTGCAGGGGGCGCCAGTACTTGCTCGAGCTGTGCGAGGGCGGTCTGCCTATCGCAGGATTCGTCCGGCGATTGTCGTGCCCAAGTGTCGAATCGCTCTCCAACGGCCAGCGCCCGGTCAAAGGCCTCGTTTTGCCCGGGCTGATACGCGCCTAGACTGCGAAGGTCTTCGACATCACGGCGCTCCGCGAGCGCCGCCCGGGTTCGGTCTGCGAGTGCGACCGCCTCCGGACTGGCGACTTGGCGCATCACGCGGGACGCGCTCGCCAGGACATCGATCGCCGGGAAGTGGCCGCGGCCGGCGAGGTCGCGCGACAAGACGATGTGTCCATCGAGAAGGGAGCGGGCCGAGTCCGCCACGGGATCCGAGAGGTCGTCGCCTTCCACCAGTACTGTGTAGAACGCGGTGATCGATCCGCCAGAGCGAAGCGCGGCGGCACGCTCAAGCAGGCGAGGCATCATGGCGAAAACGCTCGGGGGATAGCCCTTGGTTGCGGGCAACTCGCCCGCGGCGAGACCCACCTCGCGAAGTGCCATCGCATAGCGCGTGAGCGAGTCGACCACGAGCATGACGTTGGCGCCCTCGCTGGCGAAGTGCTCGGCGATTGCCGTGGCGGTCAGCGCACCGCGGGCACGCTCAAGCGGAGAGCGGTCCGACGTTGCAACCACCAGGACGCTGCTGCTCAGATCGAAGTGCTCGACCATGTCGGCAACTTCGCAACCTCGTTCGCCGATCAGCGCGATGACCTTCACGTCGGCCTCCGACTGCTGAGCGATCTGACGAATCAGGACGGTTTTACCGACACCCGCGCCCGCGAACAGGCCCATGCGCTGTCCGTGCCCCGCGGTGAGTAGGCCGTCGATGATTCGGACTCCCGTCTCGAACGGCTTGTTGATGCTCAGCCGGTCGTTCGGATCCGGGGCAGGCCTCTGGATCGGCGCGCGCTTGGTGCACGCTGGCGCTGGCTTTCCGTCCAACGGAACACCAAAGGGATCGATCATACGTCCCAGCAGCGCCGGGCCCACGCCGATATCGGCCGCCACGCCGTGTCGCCTCACGCGAACCCCTGGTGAGATCCCGGTGACGTCGTCAAACGGCATCAATAGGGCGACGTTGTCGTGGAATCCCACGACCTCTCCCATTGCCGCATCGCCCGAACTGCGCTCGATCCGGACCAGGTCGCCGATCGACGCGTTGGGGACGCAGGCTTCGATGACCGTACCCGCGGCACGAAGCACCCGACCATAGGTCGCACCGTTGCCGTAGGTCGTCGTCGCGGCAGCGATCTGCTCGCGTAGCTCTGCTGTCAGCATGTTTCGTCTCCGCGGGCGGCGTGGTCGAGGGTGATGGCGTCCGGTCCCGCGTCGTTCAACGAGATCGCGTCCTCGGACTGGTGGGCGTCTAGCGAGGGACCGGCGTCAGGGGGCGGCTCTTGGCCGGCTGTGGGTGGTGATGGTTCGAGCGTCGGCGATTCGTCCATCGACACCTCGTCGTGTGTCGGCAGTAGTGCGTCGGTCGCGACCGACTTTCGCAGCGCGTTGCCAATCGCCGCGAGACGCTCCCGGAGTCGCGCGTCGACGATGAGCCCCGGGGACTCCACGATGCAGTCGCCTGGGCTCAGTTCCGGATCCGCGATGAACTCGACGGACGATCGCTTTGTGCCCGCAAGGACGACTTCCACGCGCGGAAGGTCGTCGGGAGCGACGCGTACGCGGGTGGCGGCTTCTTCGGGGATCTCGCGGAGCGAGGTGCGTACTATTTCGGCGATCGCACGCCCGTCCTCGGCAAGGGCGCGGCCCAGGAGTTGCTCTGCGATCAGTACACCTACCGCGACCGCATCGCTGACGAGAACCGACTCCGCCTTGTCCACGGCCTCGGCGATCTCCGCGATTCCCTGAGCGTAGCGGGTGGCCAGAACTTCAAGCTCTTCACCGCGGGCGGCCTGTCGCCGCGCTTCTGCTGCAACCTCGACCCGCGCGTTGGCCAGAAGCTGCTCCGGGCCCAGCCCGTCGCCAGGCGGGCGGGGTGGTACGTAGGCGTGCGGCCCGACCGCTCGGGCGTGGCGTGGCAGGCTACCCAAAGCCCCGCTGCGCAACTGCGGGCTGGTTTGTCCGTTGCCGGAGGACGCTGCCGGTGGTCTGAAGGGCGTTGGGCTCATACCATTTCGTCCGCGCTAGAGCCTGGCAGGACCAACTTGCCCGCTTCCGACAGCCGCATCGCAACCTCCACGGCTTCACGTTGCGCCCGTTCCACATCCGAGAGCTTGGTCGGCGGAAGCAGCGGCAGTTCTTCGAGGATCTGTTTCGCCGCGCGTGACGAGACCCCTGCCAGCAGCTTGGCTCGGAGTTCTTCGTTCGCCGTCTTTAGCGCGATGAGTAGGGTTTCGTTGTCGATGTCGCGCATCAGCAGCTGGAGGTCGCGCACACCCAAACGAGCCAGGTCCTCGAATGTGAACATCGCTTCGCGAACCCGTGTCGCGAGTTCGGAGTCCTCGATGGCATCCAGTTCCTCGAGAATGTGGTCGCTTGCGTCCGAGGGCATTTCGTTGAGGATCGTGGCGGTGAACCGCACCGCGTCGAACTCCGCGCGCGTGTCCAACTCGGCCACACCTCCCGCGGCTTCGAGCGCGGCGGCCAGGGCTTCCGACACCAACTCAACCTGTTGCATGGGGACCTCCTCGAGTTCGAGTAGGCGCTTGACGAGATCGGACTGCTGCTCCTCGGGGAGTACCGCCAACACTTGCGCGGCTTTGGCCTCGGGAAGTTGGGACAGCACGACGGCCGAGATCTGAGGATGTTCATCCATCAACAGCTCCGCCAGGGTCGGCGCGTGCGCGGCTCGTAGAGCCTCCATCGCGGGTGGGCACACAGGTCCCGGGTCGAACACGTCGCGAGCACGTGTCTCTCCGACCGCAGAGGTCACGAGACTGCGGACGTACTCGCCCTGACCACCCGCGGTGATCGGGGATTTCATCGTCCGGCAAAACTCTTGGCACACGGCATCCAGACCCTCTTGCTCCACGTGGGGGAGCTTCTCTGCGGCCTCCGTCAGCCGCCGGAGATCAGCGTCGTCGAAGTGCCGAAGGACGCTACGTGCGATCGGCTTGTCCAGGCTCAACACGAAGATGGCCGCCTTCTGAGGCTCGGTGAGTGGTCCAGGCATGGGTCAGGCTGCTTTGTCGTAAGCTTCATCGTTCGCCGAGGCTTCGTCCGACCCCTCGGTGAGCCATGCGCGGAGCACCCGCGCGGCCAGTTCAGTGTCGGCTGCCACCGCCACACACGCTCGATCTAGTGGCGTGGCGTCTTCTGGGAGTTCCTCGTGTGCACGCCCGCGCGCCCTTTCAAGTTCGGCGAGTTCGCCGTCGGGTAGGTCTGCCTGCAGCTCCTCGACCGTCATCGGGAGCGTCGTCGCTGCCTCCTCCGCTGGCTCCGAGCGATGTCGGCGGCGGAGAACGAGGAAGAAAATCACAAACAGCACGAACGCGGCGGCCCCACCTGCGGCGAGGTAGAGCCTCGGGATCCCTTCCGGAGCGGCGACCTCTTCGACGACTTCTGCCGCCTCAGGTATCTCTTCTCGCACGAATGAGATCGAGTGCACTTCGATTTTGTCGCCACGCTCCTCGTCGAGACCCGCGGCCTCGCGAGCGATTGAGGCGATACGCGCGAGCTCCTCCGCATTGCGCACAATGGGGTTGCCTTCTTCGTCCTTGGCTTCGTCAACCAGCACCGCCAAGTGAAGGCGTTTGACCCTCAGCTTGGGCCCCGTGGTCTTGCTGACGACACGGTTGACTTCGTAGGCCTTGGTTTCCGACAGGTGCGATGCCCCCCCGGCTCCGCCGCCGCCTCCGGCGCCCGCCGTCCCCGGCAGATTGGCACGAGCGCCTGCGGGTCCCCCAACGTTGGCGACACCGGGCGCGCCGTTTGCACCACCACCACCACCACCGCCGC
>JAESSZ010000881.1 GCA_016763875.1 Nannocystaceae bacterium | reverse complement strand
TGGGACGAGACCCGCCTCTTTGAGTTGCGCGAGCGACTTGGCCCGCAGCGCTTCTCCGTCGTCGTCCTTGTCTTCTTTTGGGGCGGACTTCGGTGGTGCCGGGTCTTCGGTCGCGCCGTCGTCGTCGCTACATCCGGAGCCGGTTAGGAGCAGTGTTAACGCGAGTAGGCCCACGCGTGCTGGGCTCCTCGGACGCAGCGCGGGGCGGGGTCGGGGGGGGCGCGACAGGCTGAAACGGCGGGCAAGCATCAGTGCCAGCAGTGTCGCGTACCGCAGCCACTGTGTCCGCCGAAATGCCGGGCGAAATGCCGGGCGAAATGCCGGGCGAAGTGCCGCGCGAAGTGCTGGGACCTTGCGCTACAGCGAGGACTCGACACACGCGATGTAGCGGCGGCTATCGGCCTCGACATCGGGCGTGAGGGCTTTGATCTGAGTCGCGAGCGCGGGCGCGAGGCGTTCCGAAAGTCTAACGTCGGCGAGCGCGTCGCCGCGTAAGGCTTCGATGGGACGGATGGCGTCGGGCGAAGCGTGCCGCGCCCGCAGTGATGCGATCTGCACGGATAACTCGAACGCCTCTGAGCGCAGTACCTTGCGGCGGGTTGCGCCCTCGGCCTGCGCGGCCTGGAGGCCGGCTAGCGTGGACTGCTTGTCCTCCAGGTCCTCGAGTTGAGCGCGGCACGTTCCGCTGCCGCTCGTCTTCGAGCCAGATCCTGCGGCTTGCGCGGAGCCCGCGGCGGTTGCTAACAACAGGCAGGTGGCGAGGGCGGTGAATCCGGTGCGCATGCCCTTGAACACAGCAAGTCGCGCGCCAACGTCCGTCTAATGCAGTTTCAGCGGTTTGAGCTATGGCGAAACGGTGCTGGTGGCTACATGTCTGGCCGATCCAGTGGCCACAGTGGCCGCGAGGGTGTAGTGGCCAAACTCACATGAAGAGTGTCGTACCGCCACCGGCAACGGTTGATCAAGTAGCCGATACGAATATACTCGCCCGCCATTGCCGGCCGACCATCGTTTGGTCACCGACGCCGCAAGTTCTCGTTTAGCCAACATCGTTTCTCCCAGATTCTCTCGAAGTACTTCGCACATGCCTACGATCCAACAGCTCGTCCGTAAGGGACGCACCAAGCAGGTCGCCAAGAAGACGGCCCCGGCACTCAAAGCGTGCCCACAGAAGCGAGGCGTGTGTGTTCGTGTCTACACTTCGACGCCGAAGAAGCCGAACTCCGCACTGCGGAAGGTCGCTCGCGTGCGACTGACGAACGGGATGGAGGTCACCTCCTATATCCCCGGCGAGGGACACAATCTTCAGGAGCACTCGATGGTGCTCATCCGTGGCGGTCGCGTCAAAGACCTGCCCGGTGTTCGCTACCACGTTGTCCGCGGCACCCTGGACACCACCGGTGTTCAAGGACGTCGACAACGACGCTCCAAGTACGGCACCAAGCGACCGAAATAGGTCGCCCTTCACCGCAAGCCGTAAAGGATTCCGACCGCCATGTCGCGTAAGCAAGTCACCCGCAAGCCCCGGCCCGTTCTCGACGTCCGGTACACCGACCACCCCGCCGATATCAATCGGCAGGTCGCCAACCTCATCAACGGCATCATGCTCGACGGCAAGAAGTCGCTGGCTGAGAAGATCGTCTTTGGTGCGTTCGAGATCATCTCCGAGAAAACCAAGGACGATCCCGTCAAGACCTTCGAGAAGGCGATCGCGAACACGCGTCCTCGCCTCGAAGTTCGTGCCCGACGTGTCGGCGGTAGCAACTACCAAGTGCCCGTCGAAGTTCGTCCCGAACGTAGCTCTGCCCTGGCATACCGCTGGCAGATCCTCGCCGCCCGTGCGCGTCCGGAAAAGACCATGCGCGAACGCTTGGCGAACGAGATGCTCGACGCTTCTCAGAATCGCGGCACCGCGGTCAAGAAGCGAGAAGACAGCCACAAGATGGCCGAGGCCAACAAGGCCTTCGCGCACTACCGTTGGTAGCCGACAGCAGCCCAACCGACGGACTCAAACTCTGGAGCACCACGTTGTCTTGATCCCTTGACCAGCTTTCTTTGCGCCGCCCCGCTGCACTTCGACCTTCGAGTGCCCCGGTGGCCGCGCGGCCGCAACGACCCAATCCCGGTTTCCCGGGGGCGGTAGCGGCCAATAGGGCCCCTCGCGCGCCACACCCTCTTCCCGAAACCGGACCCCCGGTGGTGGAAGCAGGATGGCACCTGAGGCTGGCCCAAGCCTCGTTTCGCCAACGCGTAATACCTCTCCCCGACTCGCAACACCGACCCTCCCAACCTGATCATGTCCGGCATCGAAGATATTGAGCGCACCCGAGATATCGGGATCATGGCGCATATCGATGCGGGCAAGACCACGACCACCGAGCGCATCCTCTTCTACACGGGGATCACCCATCGCATCGGCGAGGTTCACGTCGGCGCCGCTGTCATGGACTACATGGAGCAGGAGCAGGAGCGTGGCATCACGATCATGGCTGCGGCCACGACGTGCAACTGGAACGAGCACCGGATCAACATCCTGGACACGCCGGGCCACGTCGATTTTACCGTTGAGGTCGAGCGGTCGCTTCGTATTTTGGACGGTGCCGTCGCAGTGTTCGATGCCGTGTCGGGGGTCGAACCGCAGTCCGAGACGGTGTGGCGCCAAGCCGATCGCTACTCGGTCGCTCGTATCGCGTTCGTCAATAAGCTCGACCGGGTCGGCGCGACTCTTGAGTTGACGGTGAACGTGTTGCGCGAGCGCCTGGGTGCTTATCCTCTGGTCGCTCAGTTGCCGATCGGTCTCGAGGGCGAGTTCGAAGGTGTCATCGACCTCCTCGAGATGGAGGCCGTGCGCTTCATCGGTGAACACGGCGAGGATGTCGTGCGTACCCCAGTCGAGGACGAAGGCGAGCAGCAACTCGCCCGGGCCACCGAAGCTCGCATCGCGTTGATCGAAGCGCTTGCCGAGGTCGACGAGGAGATCGAAGAAGCGTTCTTGTCTGACGAGGGTGGCGCGCTGTCCAAGGAAGCGATCAAGGCCGCGATGCGTCGCGCCACGATCGCGAACAAGGCGGTCATTATTCTGTGTGGCTCCTCGCTCAAGAACAAGGGCGTGCAACCGCTGCTAGACGCCGTCATCGACTACCTGCCTTCGCCACGCGACATGCCGCCAGTCAGGGCGCACAAACTCGACGAGCCCGATGTGATCGTCGAGCGTCGCCCGATCCATGGTGATCCGCTGCTGGCACTCGCATTCAAGGTCCTCTTTGATCCGCACCGCGGGCCGCTGGTGTTCTTCCGCGTGTACTCGGGTCGACTTCGTCTCAAAGACGCGCTGTTCAATGTCTCAAGGGGCAAGAAAGAACGCGTCCACCGACTGCTTCGGATTCACGCCAGCAAGACCACGGAGGTCGAGGAGGTGTCCGTTGGCGACATCGCGGCTGCAGTGGGCCTGAAGTTCACGAGCACCGGCGACACGCTCATTCTCCACGGCGACAAAGAGAAGATCATTTTGTCGGGGATGACGATTCCTGCGCCAGTCATCTTCCGAGCCATCGAGGCGAAGACCGCCGCGGACCAGTCCAACCTCGACGAAGCTCTGTCACGCTTCACCCGCGAGGACCCGAGCTTCGCAGTGCGGCACGATGCCGACGCCGGGCAGACCCTGATCTGCGGTCAAGGTGAGCTTCATCTCGAAATTATTCTCGACCGGCTGATGCGCGAGTATCGACTCCAGCCTCTGGTCGGCAAGCCGCAAGTTGCCTATCGCGAGACGGTCGGCGCTCGTGTGCGCGAGGAGCTTGAGTACAGTCGCGACATCGGTGGCAAGCGGCAATACGCTCGCGTGACGTTGCGTATCGAACCGCGCGAGCGTGGGGCAGGGAACGACGTCTCGTTTGACTTGCCCAAGACGCAGGACGGGCAGCCGCTGCTGAGCCGTGGGTACGAGGCCGCAGTACGCGAGGGTATCGAGGACGGACTCACACGGGGGCCTCTGCTGGGTTACCCCCTGCTTGACGTCGGCGTTTGCGTCGTGGACGCGTCAGTCTCGGACACCGACTCTTCCGACGGTGCATTTCGAGCCGCGGCCGCTATGGCGTTTATGCAAGGCACCGAGAAAGCGTCACCGCAACTCTTGGAACCGACGATGTCCGTCGAGGTCGTCGTTCCCGAAGACTTCACGGGCACCGTGCACTCTGACCTCAACACGCGACGACGCGGTCGGGTGACTGGTCTCGGTCCGGTTCCTGGCCAAGTCGAAGGCAAGGGGACAAGTGCCCAGGTACTCTCTGCCGAAGTGCCCTTGGCTGAGATGGTGGGATATGCTACCGCTCTCCGCTCTGCGACCCAGGGGCGCGCCGTCTACACGATGCGGTTCTCGCACTACGCCGAAGTTCCGGCGGACGTCAAAGAAACCATCATCAAGACTATCCGGGGCTACTGACCAGACCGACGCCTAGCCGGTTCTGCGCACCACACCCCGACCCCAACCGCAACTCCTCAATCGTCTTTCATCGAGACCCAGACCCCAAGCTAAAAGGTACCCGCCATGTCCAAGGAAAAGTTCGTTCGCGACAAGCCGCACGTCAACATCGGAACCATCGGTCACGTTGACCATGGAAAGACGACGCTGACGGCAGCGATCACGAAGGTGCTCAGCAGCCGCGGTTGGTGCGAGAAGGTCGATTTCGATCAGATCGACAAAGCGCCTGAAGAGCGGGAGCGTGGCATCACGATCTCGACGGCACACGTGGAGTACAGCTCTGAGAAGCGGCACTACGCGCACGTCGACTGTCCGGGACATGCCGACTACATCAAGAACATGATCACGGGTGCGGCGCAGATGGACGGGGCAATCCTCGTGGTGTCAGCGCCGGACGGCCCGATGCCTCAGACGCGGGAGCACATCCTGTTGGGTCGTCAGGTCGGAATTCCCACGATGGTCGTGTTCCTGAACAAGGTCGACCAGATGGACGACGACGACGAGGAGATGATCGAACTCGTCGAAGTGGAGTTGCAGGAGCTGCTGTCGAAGTACGACTACGACGGGGACAACACGCCAATCATCCGGGGCTCAGCGCTGAAAGCGTTGCAGGCTGACAACTGGGAAGCGGAAGAGTGCAAGCCGATCTTCGCGCTGATGGACGCGTGCGACTCGTTCATTCCGGACCCGATCCGGGATCTTGAGAAGCCATTTTTGATGCCGGTGGAGGACGTGTTCACGATCTCCGGTCGCGGCACGGTGGCAACGGGTCGTATCGAGCGGGGAATCGTCAAGGTAGGCGAGGAGATCGAGATTGTCGGTATCCGCGATACGAACAAGACGACGGTGACGGGCGTAGAGATGTTCCGTAAACTGCTCGACCAGGGGCAAGCAGGCGATAACGTCGGCGTGCTGCTGCGGGGCGTGAAGCGTGAAGACATCGAGCGCGGGCAAGTGCTGTGCAAGCCAGGCTCAATAACGCCGCACACGAACTTCAAAGCGCAGGTGTATGTGCTGAAGAAGGAAGAGGGCGGTCGTCACACGCCCTTCTTCAAGGGATACCGACCTCAGTTCTACTTCCGAACGACGGACGTAACCGGAGACATCATTCTGCCCGAGGGGGTAGAGATGGTGATGCCGGGTGACAACGTGGAACTCGAAGTGAAGCTCATCTGCACGATCGCGTGCGAAGACGGGCTGAAGTTCGCGATTCGAGAAGGCGGCCGCACCGTAGGTGCCGGTGTCGTCATCAAGATCATCGAATAGATGACTGCTTAGGACCGACTGGGACAACAGCCCATGGATAACCTCAAGATTCGTATTCGCCTCAAGGCCTACGACCACAAGCTGCTCGACCAGTCGGCGCGAGAAATCGCGGACACGGCTCGTCGGACAGGGGCCCGCGTTGCGGGGCCGATCCCGTTGCCGACCCGGATCAACAAGTACTGCGTGCTGCGTGGTCCGTTCATCGACAAAAAGTCTCGCGAGCAGTTCGAGATCCGGACGCACAAGCGCCTTCTGGACATCCTTGAACCTAACAAGCAGACGCTTGAAGCCCTGATGAAGCTGGACCTTTCAGCGGGCGTCGACGTCGAGATCAAGACCTGAGGCAGCCATGGCAACTCTCGATGTCATCGATCTCAAGGGGGACAAGGTCTCCCAAGTCCAAGTGTCGGACGCTGTGTTCGGCGCGGACGTCAAAGAGCACCTGTTGTGGGAGGCCGTTCGCGCGCAGCGCAACGCCAAGCGCGCAGGCACGGCGAAGGTCAAGACCCGCGCCGAAGTCTCCTACACCAAGGCGAAGCTCTACAAGCAGAAGGGCACCGGCAACGCGCGTCACGGCTCGAAGCGGGCCAACGTGTTCCGCGGCGGCGGTGTCGTGCACGGTCCTCAACCGCGCGACTACACGATGCGGGTGAACAAGAAGGTGATGGCCGGCGCATTGCGCTCCGCGCTTTCCCTCCGGGCCAAAGCCGGCAACCTCATCGTCATCAAAGAGTTCACCGGGGGCGAGACGCCCAAGACCAAGGAACTCGCCGCGGTGATGGCCAAGTTGGAGATCCCTCGGGCGCTGCTCGTGGATAGCAAGGACAACACCTGGCTGGTGCTGTCGTCGCGCAATCTCAGCGACGCCAACTTCATCGACCCCCGTGGACTCAACGTCTACGACATTCTCAACCACCCCAAACTGCTCGTGTCAGAGCAGAGCCTGCGCACACTTGAGGACCGGCTCATGCCTTCCTCGGCAACCGCAGAAGCGTCTGACTCGGCCGCCCAGGGAGCATAGCGAATGCACTCTCCGCACGAAGTCATCCTGCGCCCGATCGTGACCGAAAAGTCCACCGATCTGCAGGCCGACAACAATCAGTACATCTTTGAGGTCGCGAGGGCAGCCAACAAGATCGAAGTCCGCAATGCGGTCGAAATGATCTTTGGTGTCCGCGTCGAGGGCGTCCGCACGCAGGTTGTGCGCGGCCACCTTCGTCGGGTGGGACGTTTCACTGGCAAGACTCGCCAGTGGAAAAAGGCCATCGTGACCGTGCATCCCGAGGACAACATCGACCTCTACGGTGAGGACTAAGTCCGATGGCGATCAAAAAGTACAAACCGACATCGGATGGCCGCCGCGGCATGACGGCGAACGACCGCGCCGCGGTCACCGCTGAAAAACCGCACCGGGCGCTGGTTAAGTTCAACCACCGCAAGCAAGGGCGCAATAACCACGGGCGCATCACCTCGCGATTCCGCGGTGGCGGCCACAAGCGCCTCTACCGTACGATCGACTGGAAGCGAGACAAGTACGGCGTGCCGGCCAAGATCGCGACCATCGAGTACGATCCCAACCGCACGAGTTTCATCTCGTTGGTGCACTACGCCGACGGTGAAAAACGCTACATCCTGACCCCCGCCGGTCTCTCAGTCGGGGACCCGATCGTCAGCGACAAAGCGGCGGACATTACGTCCGGCAACTCGCTGCCGCTGCGGTCCATTCCGTCGGGCACCGCGGTGCACTGCGTCGAGATGAAGATCGGCCGCGGCGCGCAGATGGTGCGCACGGCAGGCGGTTCTGCTCAAGTCATGGCACGGGACGGCGACTGGATGCTGCTCCGAATGCCCTCCGGCGAGATGCGCAAGGTGCACGCGGACTGTCGCGCGACCATCGGTGTGATCTCCAACTCTGAGAACAGTCAGGTCAAGGTTGGCAAGGCCGGTCGTACCCGCTGGAAGGGTCGACGTCCTCACAACCGAGGCACCACAATGAACCCAGTCGATCACCCGATGGGTGGTGGCGAGGGTCGTACCGCCGGCGGCGGTCACCCGCGCAGCCCCTGGGGCTGGGCAACCAAGGGCATGCGCACCCGTTCCAACAAGCGCACCCAACTCTACATCGTCACCCGGCGGAAGAAGAAGTAAGCCATGCCGCGCTCAGTTAGAAAGGGTCCGTTCGTGGACAAGCACCTCGTCGAAAAAGTCGAAGCCGCCGTTGCCGAAGGCAAACGTCGTGCGGTCAAGACTTGGTCTCGCCGGTCTGTGATTCTCCCGAACTTCGTCGGCGCCAACATCTTGGTGCACAACGGCAACAAGTTCATTCCGGTCTACGTGACGGAGAACATGGTCGGTTACAAACTCGGAGAGTTCGCGCCAACGCGTACATTCCGTAGTCATGCCGCCGATCGCAAAGGCAAGCGGGGCTGATCGATGGCGACGGCAAAACTCAGCTACGTCCGCATCGCGCCCCGGAAACTCCGGGTCGTGGCGAAGACAATCCGCGGAGAGAAGGTCGCGACCGCGATCAACACTCTGCGGTTCCTCAATCGGTCAGGCAGCCGCGAGTTGTTCAAGCTTCTCGTATCCGCGGTGGCCAACGCCGAGGACCAAGGCGACATCGACGTGGACGACCTCGTGGTCAAGACCGTCACTGTCGACCAGGGGCCTACTCTCAAACGTTGGCGTCCTCGCGCTCAAGGGCGCAGCACCAAGATCCAAAAGAAGACCAGCCACGTGTTCGTGGAAATCGGGGAGGTCTGACACATGGGCCAAAAAACACATCCCATCGGCTTTCGCCTCGGCATCGTCAAAACCTGGAATAGCAAATGGTTCGAGGACCAGCGCTATCGCCAGTGGCTGCACGAGGATCTGAAACTGCGTCGCTTTATCAAGCGCAAGATGGGCCACGCTAGCCTGTCTGAGATCACGATTGAGCGTGCCGCCAACAAGGTGAAGATCAACATCTTCTCCGCGCGACCCGGGATCATCATCGGCAAGCGTGGTGCAGGCGTCGAGCAGCTCAAGAAGGACGTTCAGACGATGACGGACGCTGACGTCTTTCTGAACATCCAAGAGGTGCGCAAGGCTGAGGTCAACGCACAGTTGGTGGCGGAGAACATCTGCCAGCAGCTCGAGCGACGTATCGCGTTTCGTCGCGCTCTGAAGCGCGCGGTGCAGACCGCGATGAAGTTCGGAGCCAAAGGCATCCGTGTCAACGCCGCCGGTCGTCTCGGTAACTCGGAGATGGGACGCCGCGAGTGGTATCGCGAAGGTCGCATTCCGTTGCATACTCTGCGCGCCGACATCGACTACGGCTTCTTCGAAGCGCTGACCGGTGGTGGCACCGTGGGTGTCAAGTGCTGGATCTTCAAGGGAGAGGTCTACGATCACCGCACCGGTGCTCAGCAGGACTCCCGTTTCCCCCGACCCGTTCAGCGGTAGCAGGACCAAGCGATGCTCTCACCCGCAAGAGTCAAATATCGGAAGGTCCATAAGGGCCGCATGACAGGCCGCGCCAAGGGTGGCGATACGGTCTCCTTCGGAGAGTTCGGCCTCCAGGCGCTGGAGTGTGGCTGGCTGACCGCCCGTCAGATCGAAGCCGCTCGTATTGCGATCAACCGTCACGTCAAACGTGGCGGCAAGCTCTACATCCGAGTGTTCCCGGACAAGCCGGTTTCCAAGAAGCCCGCTGAAACCCGCATGGGCAAGGGCAAGGGGGCACCCGAGTACTGGGTTGCCGTCGTTCGCCCGGGCCGCGTGCTCTACGAGATCGAAGGGGTGACTGAGGAACTCGCTCGCGAGGCATTCACCCGCGCGCACCACAAGCTTCCCATCGCCACTCGATTCATCCACCGGGAGAGCAAGCTGTGAAAGCCTCGGAGATCCGCGACAAGACGGACGACGAGTTGGTCGACCTGGAGAAGAGTCTCCGAGATCAACTCATCCGCATCGAGGTCGCCAAGGCGACCCAGCGCACCACCAACACCACGCAGAGTCGCGACATTAAGCGCGACATTGCACGGATAAAGACCATCGCCCAAGAGCGCCATCTCGGCCTTGCGGACGGCGCACCGGCCGTAGCCGAGGGTGCGAAGGAAGGGTAAGCCATGAGCGACGCCAAGACGGAAGAGAAGGGCGGCCAGACCGGGCACGCCGAGCGACACAAGCGAATCCTGCAGGGAAAAGTTGTCTCCGACAAAATGGAGAAGACCATCGTGGTCCAGGTTTCGCGGCGTTATCGGCATCCCCGTTATCGCAAATACATCAACGAGCAGGTCCGCTATAAGGCCCACGACGAGCGCAATGAAGCGAAAGTCGGGGACAAGGTCCGCATCGTCGAGTCACGTCCACTGTCACGCGATAAGCGTTGGCGGCTGGCTAGCGTGGTGGAAAAGGCGCAAGTTCTGTGATTCAGGTCACCTCAGTTCTCGATATCGCCGACAACTCGGGCGCCCGCAAAGTTTTTTGCATCAAGGTGCTCGGTGGATCCAAACGACGGTACGCCTCTGTTGGCGACGTCATCGTCGTGTCGATTCGCGACGCGCTGCCCAACTCCAAAGTGAAGAAGGGTACCGTCATGAAAGCCGTCATCGTGCGTTCCAAGAAGGAACTGCGACGGGCTGACGGAAGCGCTATCCGTTTCGATTCCAACTCAGCCGTGCTGATCGACAACAACTCGCAGCCGATTGGTACCCGCATCTTTGGACCTGTGGCTCGCGAGTTGCGCGCCAAAAAGTTCCTGAAGATCATTAGCCTCGCGCCCGAGGTTCTCTAGGAGATTCGCCATGCAACGGGTCAAGAAAGACGACAACGTCGTTGTGATCGCCGGCAAGGACAAGGGGGCGCGCGGCAAAGTGCTGCGGGTACTCTCGAGTGACGACCGACTGCTCATCGAGGGCGTCAACATTGTCACCAAGCACATCAAACCGTCGCAGCAGAGCCCGCAAGGGGGACGCATTAAAAAGGAAGCGCCGATTCACGCCTCAAACGTGATGGTCGCGGATCCCCAAGACGGCAAACCGACACGTATTCGCGTGAAAACTCTCGAATCCGGTGAGCGCGTACGCATCGCCGTTCGCTCTGGCGAGCAGCTGGACAAGTAAGGGAGGCGCATAGCCATGGCAAAACCACAACGCGGCGCTCCGACGCCGAAGAAAAAGGCCGAACGCGGCTACCCGTTCAAGTTCCGCAAGATCGCGGAAGGCAAGATCGAGCGCCCAGAGGGCTACCGGCCACGCCTGTTGACGCACTACGAAGAGAAGGTGCGTCCGCACCTCACCAAGGAGTTCAGTTACGGTAATCCCTTCCAGGTCCCTCGGGTCCAGAAGGTCGTGCTGAACATTGGCCTGGGTGAGGCGCTCAAGACTCCTAAGTTGCTCGAACAGGCGTTCGAGTCGCTGGGGTTCATCACGGGTCAACGACCCGTCGTCACGCGAGCCAAAAAGTCCATCGCTGGTTTCAAACTACGCGAAGGCCAGAAGTTGGGGTGCATGGTTACCCTGCGCGGCCCGCAGATGTGGGAGTTTCTCGACCGGTTGTTCTCGATCGCTCTCCCACGAACGCGCGACTTTCGTGGCGTGTCACGCAAGGCCTTCGCCGGCCGTGGCAACTACACGATGGGCGTCAAAGAGATCCTGATCTTTCCCGAGGTCGACATTGAAAAGCTGGACAAGGTTCCGGGAATGAACATCTGCGTCCACACCACCGCAACCAACGACGATGAGGGCCGCGCGCTGCTTGGGCAGCTGGGCGTTCCTTTCCGCCAGAACTGATTTTAGGGCAGGTACTCATGTCGATGACCGATCCCATTGCGGACATGCTGACGCGTATTCGGAACGCGTTGCTGGCCAAACACGAGACGCTGGGTATGCCGGCGTCCAAAACCAAGCTAAAAATCGCTGAAATCCTGAAAGCCGAGGGCTACATCACGGATTTCGAGCGCAAGGACGAGGGCTATCAAGGCACCTTGTCTATCGACCTGAAATGGTTCCGGGGTGCTCCCGCGATTGAGGGCATCAAACGCGTCAGCCGTCCGGGCCAGCGTCAGTACGCCAAGTGCGACGAGATTCCCAAGGTCCAAGACGGCCTGGGCATTATGATCGTCAGCACCTCACACGGCATGATGACGGACCGTGCGGCCCGTAAGAAGGGCGTTGGCGGCGAGCTCGTCTGCAGCGTCTGGTAAGGGGCCAGGAGAAGATCATGTCTCGAATTGGCAATGCACCCGTAGCGCTACCCAAGGGGGTCACTGTGACCACCAAGGAGCAGACGATCTCGGTCAAGGGCCCCTTGGGGAACTTGAGTTTCATCGTGCCCGAAGGAATCTCCTTCGAACACAAAGGCGGC
>JAESSZ010000880.1 GCA_016763875.1 Nannocystaceae bacterium | reverse complement strand
GGTTTTTGCTCTGAGGCCATGTCGCCACGGATCATTTTTGACAGGGATTCGCGGATATTCGCCTCGCTGTCGATCAGGAACTGGCCGCTGGTCACGACCATCTCGCCGACCTCAAGACCGCTGAGGATCTCGACCATGCCTTCGCTGGTTTCGATACCCATGAGGACGTCCCGTGGCTCGAACTTGCCTTCGCCGAGGCTGACGAATGCGACCTGACGCTCACCGGTGTCGATGATCGCTTCGCGCGGGGCGAGTGTCCGCTCTCGGGCGAGTGTGTTTTGCAACTCGATGTTGGCGAACATCCCGGGCTTGAGCAGGCCGTTGGCGTTGTCGAACTCGAGGCGGACCTGCACCTCGCGCGTTTTCTTATCGAGGTAGGGGTAGATGTAGATGACCTTGCCCTCGAACCGCTGGCCGGGGATGTAGGACAACGTCATCACCGCGTTCTGACCGGCCTGCACATAAGGAAGCTGGTACTCGTAGAGTGTGACCAAAACCCAGACCTTGGACAGGTCGGCGATCCGGTAGACCTGCATACCCGGATCGACTTTCATGCCCTCGTTGGCGTGTTTGGCGATGACGACGCCGGTGTAGGGGCTGCGGATGGTCATGGTTTTGGTTGGTGTGTCAGTCCGTTCAAGCTCGTTGACCTGTTCGGGGGTGATGTCGTAGTAAAGCAGACGGGTTCGTGCGGCGTCGAGCAGGCTGGCCGCGCCCCGAGCAGCCTCGGGCACGAAGTCGGCACCCACCTTGTCGCGGTTGCGGTAGGCCAGCAGGTATTCTTCCTGGGCCGAGTAGAGTTGCGGTGAGTAGAGGTCGAACAGGCTCTGGCCTTGTGTGACCTGCGCTCCGAGGTAGTCCACGTTGAGTTTTTCGATCCAGCCGTTGACCTTGATGTTGACGTCGCGGACCAAAGGTTCGTTGTAGTCGACGGTCCCGACGGTTCGGATCGTTTTGACCAGCGGGCCTGTGACGACTTCACCGATGCGGACGCCGATATTCTGGACGGTCAGCGGATCGATCGTGACCTCGCCGGAGAACTTCGCCGGGTCCAGCGGGGTCAGAGTCATCTGGCAGATCGGACAGTTGCCTGGATTGGGCAGGATGATCCAGGGGTGCATGCCGCAGGTGTAGTACTGGGTGCCGTCCTCCCCCTCGGCGGCCACGGCGCCTTCGCGGTGGTCGTGACCGAATCCTAAGAAACCCATTATTCTCCGGGCACCGCCGCCGATCGGGTCGCCGAACTTCGCGCCGATCCCGACCGACACGATCACGATCAGGGCCACGCCCACCAGCAACCCGGCGCTTACGGCGCGCGGGGGTTTCTCGCTGGGCGGTGGAGTTGATGCGGGCTTGCCGGCACGCTCGGTCGGTCCGCCGGGTGTGGGATCGGGGGTAGGTTGTGGGTTTTGTTCACTCATGATGATCTGATCCGTCTTCCTGGGTTGATGCGTTGGCGTGGGTATCAGGTGCTGTTTCGATCGGCACGGTCGTTCGCTTCAGGTCCCGGCCAACCACGCGCTGCAGGTCGGCGAAGTCTTTCTCGAGTTGAGCGAGGCTCCGGTGGTAGAGCAACTGGAAGTCAAGGAGCTTACGCCAGTTGTCCACGAGTGTGAGGAAGTCGGTTTTGCCCGCGCGGTAGCCGCTGTCGGAGGCTTCGACCGTCTGCCTGGCTTGCGGGATGATTACATCTCGGAAGAGAATGACTTGCCGCTGCTGGGTTTCGACCTTGACCAGCGCGTCCTGGATACGGAAGGCGATGGCGTTGCTTTCGTCGGTCAACTCGGCGATGCCTTGGAACATGCCCTTGAGTGCTTCCTGCTCGGCGGCGTCTAGTTTGGCAGCCCAGATCGGCAGGTTGATGCCGAACCCCAGCCACCATTGGTCTTCGCCCGTGGCGGAGGGTGCGGTGCCGCTGCTATCGACCGCGTTGTAGCTGAGGCTGACCGTGAGGTCGGGTCGGCGTCCCAGCCTGGCGAGTTGGAGTTGTTCCCTGGACATCTGGATGCGCTCGTGGATCTTCTTGAGCCTTGGGTTATAGATAGCCGCATCGGCAAGCAGTTTGTCGAGCTGCAGTGAGATGCGTTTCAGTTCAATCGTCCGTGGCTCTGGCAGTGGGGCGTTGATCGGTCGATCCAGCAGCCGATTAAGCATCGCCACCGCGGTGGTCTGCCGCTGCCTCAGTGTCAACAACTCGTTGTCCAGGTTGCTCAATTCGACGGAGGCACGCAGCACGTCCTGTTGGGTGGCGGTGCCCGCTTTGTACTTGGCTTCGGCCACGTCTCTGAACTGTCGGATCAGGTCGCGGTCTTTTTGGACGACCTCGATCCCCCGCGTGGTGAAGTAGTAGCTCCAGTAGGCTCTTCGTGTGTCCGCAACGATGCGCAGGCGTGTGTCGTTGAGTTCCTGCACCGCCATCGCCACCGCCTGTTGAGCGATCCGGCCCTTGGCATCCAGCTTGCCGGGGTACGGCAGCTTCTGGCTGACACGGCTCATCAGGCCGACCTGTCCTTCTGCGGTCTCAGCCATCTCTCCGATCGGCACAACCGAAAGCATCGGGTCGTCGAGGCTGGTTGCCTGGGGGATACGCTCGGTCAGCCGATCGACTTTGAACGCCGCAGCACGGATGGCTGGGCTGCGCTTAAGTGCGATCTGCACATAGGCTTCGGATCCCGTATCTTCAGAAAACGTAAGCGCCCCCTTAGCGTTGGGCCCGGTCATTAGTGACATGGACGTATGGACAGATCCCTCATCGGATAATCGCCACGTCGGGGGGGCGTGTTCAATCCAATCGGAGAAAGGGCCGCTTTCATACTGTGAGCTACAACCAGCCAACACAAGCGCCAGGCCAAGTATCGTTGCGCCGTATCTCGATATCGTAGAAATTTCTATACGCTTCATGATCATCTGTCCGTAAAGGGTTCCCGTGATTACTTAACCCGGCTCACTAAGCCCGGTTTCTTACCAGGCGTAATGATTGATCCCGTAGATCATGGCTCCTCCCAGGAAACCCGTTGCTCCGACGAGCGATACCGTGAGAAAAAGTACGGCCCGATAGGCACGCAGGTGCGTTGCGTTGTCTTTGCGGTGGCTCAAAAAACTCAACCACAGCACGATAAGCGACAGCAGGGCGACCGACGTCCCCATCCACCGGTGAGTGGTCATAATCCAGTTGTCATC
>JAESSZ010000879.1 GCA_016763875.1 Nannocystaceae bacterium | reverse complement strand
GCCGTGGTTGCCGCCGATGCGATTCGCACACGCCGAGGCACGGCACTGGTCAGCTACTTGCTCTCGGACGACCACTTGGCGATGCGCCGTAGCCTTGGCTACCTCGCCGACGTCTCGATGCCTCATCCTGCGCACGAAAGGCAGCACCAGCGGTGAATCGCGACGACCTCTCCAAGTCGATCCCGCGCCTGCTCCAAGCGCGCGATGGCACCGATCCCATCGACCTCACGGACTTCGTCGAGGAAGTCGGTGGCGACGCCCCCCCGAGCCTCTTGGATGACCCAGGAGAACTCTGGCCGGCACATTCAGGGCTCCACTCGACGATGCTGTCGACCGCAAGCCCCAACGTCGGCGCTGAATCCTGGCAAAATCTCGTCGAGGAACTCGCAGCCGAGAGCGGGTCCGTTGACGATCCCGCCCTGCGCGGCGCGCTGCAGTGCGAAGCCGGACGGATCCTGATCGACCGACTCGGGCGAAAGGAAGAAGGCGAGTTACTGCTGCGGAAGAGTGGTAGCCCCATCGCCAAAGTCCTCGCCGAGCAAGCACTGGCCGGAGGACTGTCGACGCTTGCGAGCGAGTTGTCCTCCCTTGAGGCCGAAGCCCGCGACGAGGGGCACGACGACGAAGCCCGCGCCGCGGCGTGGATCGAGTTCGGCCAGCTCTGCGAAGAACGAACTTCGAACCTGAGGCGAGCGTACGACGCGTACCGCGAGGCTCTGACGATTCTGCCTGGGCACGCGATCGCGCTGGCGTTGGCCGCGGAGGTCGCGGCTTATCTCGGGGAGAGTAAAGCCGCCCGTCAGCTCCTAACCGAGCAGCTGTCCCACGCGGAGTCCTCGCGGCTCCGAGCGACGCTGCTGCTCGATCTCGCCGAGCTCACCGAAGACCCGGACGAACGACTGATTGTGCTCGAGCAGGCACATCACGCGGAGCCCGGGGAAGAGACCGCCCTTAGACGACTGTCGCGTGCGCTGGTTGGCACCGACGATACGGCCCAGCTCGGGCAGCTATACCGAGAGCTCGCCCGCGTCGCCGAAGATCCGATCTCCTCAAGCACTGCCCTTCACCTGGCGTTTTTGACGCTGACCGAGGGTCAGCACCCGGTCGACGACCTGGTCGAAGAAATGCAGCAGGCAGAGCCTGTCCGGTCGGACGGCGCCGACCTTGCAGCACCGTTGCTCGAAGTGGCCCTGTACGTCGAGCAGCGCATCGCTGCTGGCGAAGACCCCAAGGGACTCCCGGAGAACGAGTCGCTACTCGAGCGCCTCGCGGCGGGGCTCGACGACCGTCGCGAGCAAGCGCTGGTTCGTGAACAGCTTGCGCGCACCCGACTTCAGCGGCTACGCGACACGAGCCCCGATGCCGAAGGTCGCGAAGCCTGGACCGCGTTATGCGACGCGCTTGAGCGCGATCTTCGTTTCTGCCAGGTCCACCTGCCCGAACATCGCTGGATCAACCAAGCACTCGCTGAAGTCCTTGAGCAGGAAGACAACATGCCCGCGCTCGTGCTCCACCTCGAGGAGTGGGCACGCACGCAATCAGCCGGCCCGGGGCGCGCATCGATCTTGCTGCGACTGGGGCGGGCCCATGAACACCGACGCGGCGAGTTACCGCGTGCGGCAGAGATCTACGAACTCGCGGTTGCAGAAGACCCCGACAACCCCAACTGCCTGCGTGCACTGGGCGGCATCTACGAGAAGATGCGGCGCTGGCCGCAAGCCGTTGCGTGTCTGAGGCGGCAGGTCGCCGAGACCCACGACGACCCCGAGAAACTTGCGGCGCTGCGCCGCATCGCCGCGATGGCGGAGCACGAGCTGCGCGACATCGACCTCGCGATCGCGACCCTCGAAGAGGTCGCTCGCCTCGATCCGGACGACATCTTGTCGCTGTATCAGCTGGCGAAGCTGTGCCGAATCCACCGACGTCCGACCGTTCAGATCAACGCGCTGACGCTGCTTGTCGAGCGCGTCCGAGACGACGTGGCCCGGACCGCAGTGCTCGTCGAACTGGGCGAGGTTCAGGAACTGCATCTCAAGCAGCGCAAGGCGGCTCGAGAGTGTTACGAGCACGCCCTGCGGCTCACGGCGGGCTACACCCCCGCGCTTGGCGCCTTGGGGCGTCTGTACCGCGACGGCGGCGAGTTGGACGCCCTGGTGGCACTGCTCACCCCCGCGACCGACACCGTCACCGACCCCGCAGTTTTGGCGTTCAAAGCCGGCCGTGTGTGCTTTGAAGAGATCGGGGACATCGATCGCGCCATCGAGTACTTCCGCACTGCGTACGAGGCCAACCCCGATCTCGCGCCCGCCCGAGAGATGCTGGCGCAGTTGCTGACCGGCCGTGGGCGCATTGGCGAAGCTTACGAATTGCTCCGGGCCCAGGACGTGCCCCGGTCTCCGGCGCTGACAGCCGACTACCACTATCGCCTGGGCCTGCTGGCCGAAGCCATTGCGCGCGACGAGCAGGGCGAAGAAGGCACGACCCCTTCAGGAGGTCACCCCAACGACGACGCCGCGCTGCAGCACTATCGCGCCGCGCTGCGGGCCCAGCCTGAGCACGGTCTCGCCTTCGAGCGCAGCCGCCGTTTGCTCGTCGCGTACAACGACATCCCCAACTTGATCCGCCTGCACGAGACATTCATCGAGCGCGGAGCCGACGACGCAGAGGTGGTTCACCTCATCCACCTTGCGCGGCTGCATCTATCGACGGCCGACGGCCTGGATACCGCCCGAACCTACTACCAGCGGGCGTTCGAAAAATCCCCCGACGACGCGATCGTTCGACGCGAGTTGGAGGGGCTTCTCCGTCTTTCGGGCGACACCAAGTCGTTGCCCGCCCTGATCTTGCGCTCAGCTCAGGCAAGCACGGACACGCATCTCAAAGCGACACTGCTCGTCGAAGCCGCGGAGTTGCTGCTTGGCACCGGTGCGCCCGAAGACCACGATCTTGCGGGCCGTGCGATCCTCGATGCGCTTCACTGTGACCCCGGTAATCCCTACGCGGTGCGCCACTTAGAGCGGCTGCTGTCCGAGCCGGACTCTCCTTTCGTGATCAAGGATGCCGTGTCAGCCCGGGCCGTGCGCGCGCAATCCGACGCCGAACGTGCAATTTTCTACGTGGAGAGCGCAGAACTGCTGGAGCGGGTCGGCGCTTGGGGCCAAGCACGGCGCGCTTACCTCGCTGCCAAGGGGGCGCTCACCGACCTCGCTCCCGCGGACCTGGGTCTGGCGCGTATCGCAAGCGACGACAAACGGGCGACGGCCGCGGACGCGGGCCGGGCATCGGTGCATGTTTTGGTGGCCGAGGCGCGGGACGCCGCGGTCCGTGCTGGCCGCGGCGATGCCGTAGCCCGAGCACGCGCGATCAAGATCATTGGCGAGATCCTGCAGCGCGACGCCGAAAACCGTGACGCCATCGCATTGGCACGCACGCTCGCGGGCCAGGTCGGCGACGCGCAGCCGCTCAAAGAGCTGCTGGCCAGCGTGTTCACCCGCATCGCCGACAAGCCTCTGCGCTACGAGTTGGGGCTGTTTTTGGGCGAACACAGTCTCGCCCTCGACGACGCGGGGCGCTACTACGAGGCCGCAGCCAAGGCGCGCCCCGACGGGCGGCGCGCCCTCCGAGGCCTGGTGAACACCTACCGGCAAATGGGGGACGACCGCCGCGCCGCCGAAGCCACGGAGCGCCTGCTCGAGTTGTTCGACCCTAGCGAGCCGTCAGCCATCGACTTGCGCATGGGCATCGCGAGTTTCTTGTCGACGGACGCCGAGACGCTCCCGCGCGCGATCGAACACGCGCGAGTCGTGCTGCAGGCGCGTGGCGACGATCCTCGTGCGATTCTCCTCATGGCCGATCTCCTGCAGCGCGCCAACAAGCTCGTCGAGGCGGCCAGCTTGCTCGACCGCCTCGCCGCCCGCGAGCGCAACCGCGACAAGCTCCACGACATCTACCTGCGCAAGGCCAAGCTGCTCACGGACGTCACGGGCCAAGAAAAACCGGCCCTGGAAGCCATCGAGCGCGCCGCAGCTCTCAATCCTGGCAACCGCGAGACGGTGTCGCTGTTGGTGGACCAGCTCAATCGCACCGGACAAGCGGCGCGCGTCGCCACGTACTTGCAACCGATCCGCAGTGCGCTGGTTTCCAACATCTCGCGCGGCGCCGTGTCGCTGCGCGACCTGTCACTGCTTTCCACCGTCAGTCGCCGGGCCCATGGCGAGTTGGCGCGTATGGCCAGCGTGCTGCTGTACTCGATGGAGCCGTCTCCGGGAGCGCCGCCGGCCGAGGTCTCTCTACCCGCCAACCGGACCGGACTACGGAGGATCCTCGACATGCCCGCGCAGCGGGTGGGCCTTTACTCCGCGGCCGAGCCTCCACTGCTGCACTCGTTGCTGCAGACCCTGGAAGGGGTGGTCGCGCGGCTGTCCCGAGACTTCCCTTCGGTGGGTGCAATGGACAACGCACCGCTCCCGCCATCATCCGAAGCGACCCGACTCGCCCCCTACGCGCGCAAGTGGGCGGACATCGTCGGTCTGCCCGCGCCCAGGCTGTCGGCCGGGGCTTCGCCTGACACCGTCGTGCTACTCCACGACCGAACGCCCCAGATCCGGATCGGCCTCAACATCTGGAAGCAGGCCGACGAGGTTGCACTCCGCGGTTTCATTGCCCTGTCCTTCGCACGCTATGCGCTTGGTGCACCACGTGCCCGCGCGCTGTCGTCCAACACCATGGACCTCCTGCTCGCCGCCGCGTTCGAGGCGGTCGGGGTGTTCAACCCGATGACGGCCGACACCGACTCGCGTCGACTTCGCGAGGTTTCGGGGCACCTCAACAAACTGCTCCCTCCCCGGCAACGCCGCGCGCTGGAGCGCGAGTGCCAAGGGTTGGCGAATCACGCCCTGGACGGCGCCACCAAGGCCACCACGGCGACCGACTTGCATGTCGCGGCGCTCATCACGGGCGATGTCGGCGCATGCCTCGCTGCTGCGTGTTTCCTCGACGGGGCAGCGGGCGGCTCTCTCAAGCAGCGGATCAACCGCTCGCCGACGGGCCAGGAACTCCTGGCCCATCTACTGTCGGACGGGTTTCTGACGGCGCAGAAGATGGCCGCCCAGCGATAGTACCGCTTGCCCTCGTGGGATCGCCTCGTGCAATCCCGTTGAAGGCCTGCGAGCGGGCCTTTACGCGCTGCGGCTAGCCGCGCGTTGCTGCTCTTGGCGTTGCTGCTGCTGGACAACGCGAAGCAGGCTTGCCACCTGGAATCCGAGCAGGCGCGCGACCCATTTGTTGGTCTCTGGGGCTTTGCCCTGCAGCGCCTCGACCATGTCCGACAGTTTGCGTGCCGGTTCTGACTCGCCCTCGAGCCACAGGTGAATCGCAACGTCCGCCAGTGCCTCCGACAACGTGCCCTTGAGCGCATCGCGGACCTCGTCGTCACCCGCAATCGACTTCATGAGCAACTCGACCCGCGCGTCATCCTCGGTGGGTTGCGGTTTGTCGCCATGAATCTCGGCCGCGCGCCCCAGGGTCGCTTCCAAATCGAGCATGGGTGGCCAGTTCGGAACGCCGGCCTTTTTCGGAAGACCGTCGATGTCTTTGTCCGGGTCAAACGCTGCCTCGCCAGAGAGGTCGACCGTCTCACTCAAAAAGCTCGCTGGCCGACCGTCGGGTGCCTCACCCAAACGGGCCAGCACCTGATCCAACGCTCGCGGCACCGAGAAGCCGGCGGCGATCGTGGCGTCACGCGCGAATCGGACGCGCGCCTTGACCCACGCAACGGGCACGCGTCGATCGCCAACACGGCGCTCCCAATCGCGGATCATGCGGGTCCGTTGCCCGTCGGTCTGGTGATACACAGAAAAATCGATGATCCGGTCGGTGGGTCCGATCGCTCCGGCGAGCAACGTCGCCCCGGAACCGGGATCGGGCTCGCTCAACATGAACCGCACTGCACCCGGTATGGTGCGGGTATCGATGATCGCGATCGCGGTCATCTCACCACGGAGTTCGTCCAACGAGTTGCCGACCGTCCACCCGGCGGGGGCAGCGTCGGGGATCTCCACGCCACGGGTCTTGAGCGTATGCAGCGCCTTACGAGACGCCTTACGCACACGCTTGTCGTCGTGGTCGCGCAATGCAACCAGCGACGTCGCGTCCCGCTTGGTGGTGAGTTCGGGAATCGACGCCAGGAGCTTGTCAGCTTGTCCGCTCATAACAAAGACAGAACCCGCGCGATTACTACATCCCTAGATCCATCGCAAACGCCGACCGCAAATTGGCACCGGTCCCCCACCGCGCACGCTTCCAACGCCCCTCGTGGGCAAGTTGCCACGCCAGCGCGGTACGCACCATCCGGAGCGCGGCGCCCCCCGCGGGGGCTAAATCGACCAATTCCGCGGGGTCCGCGTTCAGGTCGTAGAACTGCTCCCCAAGGCCCGGGCCCAGCACCAACTTGTGGTGGCCCACGATGGCCGCCCGGCTGCCGTCCCCGAGATACGCCACCACGAGGCGCGGTGGCGTCTGTGGGTCGTCGATCACGGCGAGCAAGCTCTCGCCCTGCCAGCCGTCCGGCGCCGCCACCCCGACGAGATCGGCCAGGGTTGGCGCGAGGTCCAGCAGGTCGACCGGGACCGTGACCCGGCCGGGTGCGAGCAGTTTCGGCGCGCGGATCATCAACGGCACCCGAATGCTCTCATCGTAGAGATTTCGGCCGTGCCCCGCCCCACCGTGCTCGTAGAACTCCTCGCCGTGGATCCCCACCACGACGACGATCGCGTCTTCGAGTCGGCCCTCGCGTTCAAGAAAGTCCAGCAACTCGCCAATCGCCCCGTCGACGACTTGCAGCTCACCGCGATACAGCCGGCGAATGTACGCCAGTTCATCGGCGGACGGCTCGTGTTTGCCCATGTGCACGCGCCCAACCCAGACGTGAGTGAGATGCGCCACCGGGGCACCCGCGGGGGGGGGAAGCGGGGACATCAGCTCACGCGGCGGCTCGTACGGGGCCTGCGGATCGTTGACGTTGGCGAGCAGAAACCAACGCTCCGATCGTTTGGCCGCCAGCCGTCGGAGCATCGTGGCAACCGCTGCGGCGTCATCGTCCTCGGCTTGGGCCGAGATCACGCGCGTGATGTCAAAGCCCTGCAAGAGCCCACGCTCTGTGTTCAGGTAGTCGTTGGCGCTCACCGCCGCCCGGTAATACCCACCGCGCGCCAGGGTCTCCGGCAACAAAACCTGGCCGTCGGCCACGAACGTGCCGCGCACGGTCAGATGGACGGGCGGGACCACAGAGGACAACCACGCGGCATGGCTCGGAACCGCCGCCGCGCCCACCGCATAGGCGCGCTCGAACACCAGAGACTCTCGGACCAGCGCTTCGATCCGTTCAAGCGCGGGTCGTCGCCCCGGCTCGAGCAACGCGTCTGCACGTGCGCCTTCGATCGCGATGATCACGATGTCGCGCGGGGTTCGTCTTCGCGTGTCGCGAGGCACGGTCCGGCGCGCGGTGATCATCGCGGCGAGGATTGATGCCTCGCTATCGCCCGCTGACCCTCGCACGGCTATTTCGAGGCGAATCGGTGTCTCGCCCCACGCACTGAGGTCCAACTCGTGGTCCTGCCCGGCAGGGCGCAGGGGTTCGTCCAGCAATGTTGTGCCGGGGCGCGCTTCACGGTGGTCGGCATCGGTGCTCACGCGCACCGCGATCGCCCCGCGGCCCCTCACCCCCAGTACGAGGCGACCTCGGTGTGGCGGTGTGGGGTAGTAGGCCAGCGCGCTGTCGCCAGCCAGCCGCACGACCGTCTCGCCGCCCGCACGTGGTTGCACGCTGACGGGTGGTCCGGTTTCTTCGGGTGGGTGGGTGATAATCGCGTGCGCGCCGACTTCAATGCGCTGCACCGCAGCCGAAGTCCCTGGCGAGTCCTCGTCGTCCTTGGCAAGACGACGAAAATGCAATCTCAGTTGGTTATCGCCAGCGTGCACATGCTCCGCCGGCAGCGACAAGGTCCGGCGCTGCCACCCCTCGGTAAGCTTGAGGTGGGCGAGTGGCCGCTCGTTCCACAGCACCGTCATCGACTGGTCTTCGACCGTCGGTCGCACCGTCACCGCGACCGCGAGCCCGGTGTTTTCTTCAGTGTCGGGGTTGAGTCCGGGACTGCGTTGGCCATCGACCGGGATATTCAGCGCGCCCGTTCGCCCGTGGAGCACGCCTGCCTCGCGACCGTCGACCAACACCCCGAGGTCCCAGCGATCGTTTTGCCCCAAAGCAATGTGTCGCGCAGCGGCAGCCCGGGAGAGCTCGACGATCACCCGTTCGTGTCGAAGCACCACCGCACCCGGCCGCTGTGCGATGAGATCGAGCCATCGGTCGGTGGTCTCGACCCGCGCCACAGGAGCGACCACCCGCGGTGCATCCGGGGTTGAGGGCGGTGCTGCGACGAGGCGACCGCCCGCCGCGTCGTCTCCGCATGCGCCAAACAACAGCGCCATGAGTGCGCCCGCGAACTCCCGACGCCCCCACATCACCGAGCCCCCGCATCCGGCTGTTCCGCATCCGACGGGCGCCGCGTCGTTCGGCGGGTCCATGCACATCCACCCCACAGCCCGACGAGCCCCAAGGCGCCGCACGCCCCCAGCCCAGTCATCGCCCACGGCACGATCTGCCCGCGCAGCGCCGCCTCCAGCCAGGCCAGCCCAGCCAGCAGCACGACGAGCGCGGTCCAGATCGCCATGCCGCCTTGGCCAGGCGAGCGGCGATGATCAAACACCACCAACACCAGGCACAACGTGACGATACCGGCCCCGATGGCCAGCGATGTCTCCGGCAGCATCGCGGCCCAGCGCACCGCCTGCCGGCCCACGGGACCGGCGGCGACGCTCTCGTAGAAACTCGGCCGCAATATCGCCGTCGGCCACGCCATCGCCCACAGCCCAACTTGCGCGCCCACCCCGGATACCGCCGCTGCGATCCACAGCGGCACGCGCCGGACCCACAACGCCCCGCCCAGCGCGGCGGCGAGCACGGCCACCCAGGGAAAAATCCGCACGATGACCGGCTCGGGCGGCCGCAAACTCCAGTCGCGCCGCCAAAGCTGGGCGCGCACGGCCCAAGTGCGACCATCGCCGACATACTCGAATCGCAACTCGTGCGGCCCGCCGCCGAGCTCAAACGCAGGTTCAAGCGCGGCCGCCCGCTTCGCCTCAGCGGCGAGCCAGGGCATCTCGCCGTCCACCACCACGACCACCGGCAACGCGGAGGGCGAGCGAGCCGGCGACCCGGGCTTCAAGTTGGCCATTTCCGCGACTTCAGTCGCAGCGATTGCGAGCGCGCCGTGCAGCGACCGGGTGGTCACTTTCGCGTCATCAACAAACACAACGCCGATCACCACCGCGAGGACGGCGACAAGCGACACAACAAGACCGCGGCGGGAAGCCACGACCCCTTTTATCGCGCGTACCAGGCCGGGGCCAGATCTAGCCCCGAAACCAAGCGGAACAGGACCTCGTCGTCGGTGATGAGCGGCACCGACCCTCCGCCCACAGGCGTGCCCGGGGTCGGCGACAATGCCACCGGGGACGTG
>JAESSZ010000878.1 GCA_016763875.1 Nannocystaceae bacterium | reverse complement strand
GGCTGTGGATCTTGGGCACGCGGGTGGAGGAGGTGTTTGGTCACGCGCGCACGTTGTTGATCGTGTTGGTATTCGCGGCAGGGTCAGGCGCCGCTGAGTATGCGCTGCAGGACGGGGGCGTCGGGCTGTCAGGGGTCGGTTACGGCTTGTTTGGCGTGAGCTGGTGGCTTGCACGATATGACCCGCGGTTCGCTGACGCGATGGATCAACGCACGGCTCGCTTGTTCGCGGCGTGGTTTCTGTTGTGCATCGTCCTCACGGCCGCGGAGTGGCTGCCTGTCGCCAACGTCGCGCACGGGATGGGTTGGTTGCAGGGACTCGCAATGGGCGCCGCGGTGGCCACCGGTGCGAAGGCGGCCCGTAGCTCAGCACGTGCCGTCGGGGTCGCGGCATCGGTGGGTTTGCTCGCCTTGAGCCTGGCGGGCGCCACGGTCCTGCGTCCGCTGGTGAACCAGTCGCCCGAAGCGGGTGTAGACAGCGCCCGTCTAGGCTACTTGGCGCTCCTCGATACGCACAACCAAGTGGCAGCGGACCATCTTGAGCGCGCCCTTGCACTCAATGACCGCAAGGATTGGTGGACCAACCTGGGTATCGCGTACCGTGGCCTCGGGCGCGAGCGAGAGGCCGCCGCGGCCTTCGAACGTGCCGACTCTATGGCTGACTGACCGCCCTGACTCAACCCAACGGCTACTCCCGCGCCAACGTTGCCAAGATGCTCCCCGAGCATTGCGAGTCCCCCGACAACGCGTTGCCGTGATCACACCCCGGACTTCACCACGACGCTCCCGCCGCCCGCGTGTACACTGCAGGCGATGAGCGACGGTTCCGAGCCGCAAACCCTCGTTCTGCGGTTTCGTGATCTGGCTACCGAGCCGGGCGAGACCATCGAGCGCCATCATGCGATCTGCTCGTCCCATGGGCGCGTGTGGTGGGGGTGGTGGCACAAGGCACGCGAGCATGTGCCCGCGCCCGCGTTCGAGGCGATCAACCGGCGGGCCTCGCAGGGCAAGGTGTCGGTCTACTTGCTCAATGCCCACGAAAAATCGGTCTATCGCGCGACGCTGGCCGAGGTGCGATGGAACGAGGAAACGTCGAGTTTCCCGACGCCAGAAGCAAACCTGACCCCTGAGTACTACCGAGGCCGTCGCTGCAAAGCGTGGTTTCTGCTCACCGATCTGCAGCCCCAGCCCGTGCCGTTCGACCCGTTGGCGGCCCTGGTGCAGGTGTCGGTGCCCGACTTTTTCCGGGGCGAGGAACCGCCTGAGTTCGCCTCGCTGAACGGCACCGCGCTACACGGCCCCGATGCGCTCGACGAGCAGAACCGTACGATTTGGTTTGTGCGCACGCCCGTGCCCGGGGAGAGCCCTCGCGAACCCGACGCACCGATCCCTCGCAGCCGGGCGTACAGCGGCCCGCACGACGACGATTCGAGTTTTCAGTCCCAGTATTTTCCGACCGAGGGTCGCCGACTGTTGTGGCTCTCGGACCTCCATTTTGCGGAGGGTCCTCACCGCGATCGCCACGGTTTTGCCTACCAGAAAGACGAGACCCCCTACGAGCCCAACCTGCACCAGCAGCTGGAGTGGGTGCTGTCGGAGCACGAGGCGCTCGTCGATATCGAAGGCCTGATCATCTCGGGCGATATCACTTGGAAAGCGCACGCGTCGGAGTTCTCTGCGGCACGCACGTTCATCCGGGAACTCATCGCCAAGACCGGCAAGACGGATCAACCCGAGCGTGTCGCGCTGTGCCCCGGTAACCACGACCTGCGCTTCTCGGACAAACCCTGGGAAAAAGGCCACCCCATCGTCGCGAGCTCCGCCGCGGCGCGTCACGAGTACGAGACCTTCTACCGTCGGCTGTTCTCAAAACCCCCCAATCAGTTTCTGAGCATGGGGCGGCGGTTCTTGCTCGGCGGCGCGATTCCAGTGGAGATCGTATGTCTCAACAGCTCGCTGCTGCAGCAGGACGCGGGGGTTTTTCAGGGCCATGGTTTCATCGGGCAACCGCAGTTGAGGCACGCCGCCGCTGAAGCGGGCTGGCGTGCGCGTGGGGTGGGGGCGGACGAGCCGCGCGCGGTTCGCATCGTTGTGGTGCACCACCACCTGCTACCGGTGATCGACCAACTGCGCCCGGAACGCCAAGGTCACTACTCGACGCCGCTGGACGCCGAGGCGTTGTCGCGGTGGTTGGTCAAGCATCGTGTCGACCTCGTGCTGCACGGCCACATGCATCAGCCCTTTTGCGTCGAGGTCCACCGGGGTGAGTCGCTCACCACGCCGCGCGATCAATGGCACACCTTTACGGTCTGCGGCCTAGGTAGCTCCGGAGTCGCGGCGGACCATCGGCCCCCTTCAACGCCGAATCTCGTCGCGACGCTGCAGTTCAACTCGCGCTCGGTCACCATCGAGATGTTCGCCGTGTCCAGCGACGGCACGCAGCTACCGAAACACGCCGAGTTCGAGGTCCCAATTCACCGCGCGATCTGAGGCTTGTGTGGATGTCACTAAAACCACGCTCGATGCCTTGGGCGAGGGGAAAGCCCCGGCCCACGAAACGGTGGTGGCGGCGCTTGCGATGGCGGCCGACGCAGATGAGGTCGCGTGGCACCCAACGGGTTTTTTGGTGGCTCGGCTGGCGGAGCGTGGCGAGCAGACATTGCGCCTTCACATCTGGCCAGACGGCGACCGGGTCTACGGCGAGCCGCTGTGGCCATTTCACGACCACGTATTTTCTCTGAGCAGCCTGGTACTGGCGGGCGCGGTGGGGAGCCAGAAGGTTCATGTGACCGATGTCGAGGCCGGCCTGGGTTCGCGGCGACGCTACGCGGTGGACTATGGTGTTGGCGGTCGACGCTCGCGGCTCATCGCGTGCGGCGGCGTGGTGCAGACCCGCGAGGGCGCCCTGCGAACGACCCATCCGGGCGCGGTCTACAAGATCGCCGCGGGGGAGTTCCATGCCTCGTCGGCGGCGCCGAATCGACTATCGGCGACACTGGTGGCGACCCGCACCGCGTTGTCGCGACGTCCGTTTGTGCTGGGGCCTGTCGCCGGTCGCGCTGCTGTCGATGTGCGGCGGGCATCCGTGCACGCGGCGCGTTGGCGCAGCTTGGTCGAGCAGGTCCAGCGCGCATGGGCTGCCGTGGTGCTACCCGCGTAGCTACCCATGTAGCTACGCGGAGGGAACCTGCGGATCGGGCAGTGTGAGCACGGTCGGCGTCCCCGACCAGATCGCATCCAGCGTTTCCACTTGTCCATGCCCGTTGGCGCGGATCATCAGGGCCAGCGCACCTTGCTCGTCGGCATCGGTCAGAAACGCGGCGATGTGGTTGCCGCATACGAGAAGCTGCTGCACCGCCAAGCCGGAGATCGACTGGGCATACCCCTGCACGCAATCCAGCGCGCGCGAAGCTGCGGCATCAAAGCGCTCGGTGTCGGTCCCAGAGCCCACCGTCACGGTCGCATCACCCAAACGCTCCGCCCATTGCCCGCGGTCGGCCGTGCGGATCGCTTCGACAAGCGTGCGCGCGCGATCGCGACCGAGGCCGCCAACCAGTGTGCCTCCGAACGCCAGCCCGTTTCGCAGACCGGCCTTGCTCATCATGCGGAAGGAATGCTTGCTCAACGCTTTGATGCCCGGCAACCCGCGGCCGGCAAACCAAGCGATGATTTTCGGGGGCTCCCAAACCGCCTGCAGCGACCGCAAGCCGTCGCCCTGCAGCTCGTAGCGGATGAGGGCAGGGACCCGTAGCGGTTGCTGCGGGTCAGCCTCGGTGATGTTGACCACCGTCGCCTGCCGCATGATCGTGTCTCCAGCCCAAAAGTCGCGCGCAATCTCAAACTGCACGCTCGGCTGCGGTCCGATGAATACGTCCCAGAAGGTCTCGATGTTAGCGGTGCCCTGGTACTGCCCCGCCTCCATCGGATCTTCGACAAATCCGTCGGAGGCAAACAGACCAATCCATCCCTCGCGGTCCTTGCCGGTGACCATTGCGGGGGACTTCAGGGCGGCTTCGAAATGGCGTTCGGGGTCCATGTCGCCTCTCTAGTGGAGCACGCGGTTGGTGGAAGAAGACTGTGGCGCGCTGCTCTGCACGACCTTGGTCTTGTTTCGGCTGGCGGCGTGGCGCCCGGCGTTGCGACCGGCGAAGAGCCCGTCGGAGATCGACAGCCCACTTGCGTATCCATTGGACGCCACGCCCACGGCGGTGCGGCCCGCCGCATACAGTCCGTCGATGGGGGCACCGTCGTGGCCGATGACGCGCGACGAGGTCCCTTCCGTCCGAAGCCCGCCGAGGGTGAGGCACGGGGTAGGAAAGAGCATCGTGTCGTTGTCCAGCGGGATCCCGAAGAACGGCCCGACGCGAATCGGGCGGCAGTGCTCCTTGCTCTTGCCGAACTTGTCGTGGCCGGTTTGCACGCCCGCGTTGTACTCGGCCACGGTTTTTTCGAGTTCCGCGGCGTTGATCCCCAACCGCTGCGCCAGCTTTTCGAGCGTCGGCGCCGATGTCGGTGCGACCCAACCGTTGATCACCCCGAAGATGCGCTGGAACGCGTGCACGTCCTCGCCGAAGACCTGGCGCCGCCCCGCGGTCATGGTGTCGTTGTCGAGGATCAGCGTGCCGCGGCCGCCGTGCTCCTCGATGAGGTAGTCGCCGACTTTGCCGCCGTACAGGGTCTCGTTGCAGATCCGTTGCCCGGAGCGGCCGACCAAAATGCCACGCCACCACGCGGTGGGTGGATCGACAAAACGTGGCGCGCTGCACCGGTTCATTTGGCCCAACGTGCCGCCCGCTGCCTCGCCCATGCGGATGCCGGTGCCGTCGTCGCCGGCCGTACCCAGCCGCAAGCTGCAGCGCGCGTAGCCGGGCGCCTGCTCAGCCATCATTTCGGGATCGAAGATGTAGCCGCCCATCGACAGCACGACGCCTTGGCGCGCCCGCACGAAACGGCGGGTGCCGGTCTGCTCCATGGC
>JAESSZ010000877.1 GCA_016763875.1 Nannocystaceae bacterium | reverse complement strand
TGCTGCCCAGTGCTGCAGCGTGCGCCGCACCCGAACAACCAGTCCCGGACCGCGGCGTGATTCGCCAGCCGACCGGGCTCGCGCTGTCCGCCGATGGTTCGGTGCTGCTGGTGACCAACGGAAACTGGGACCGGCGAGCCGCCAGCGGCACCCTCGCTCTGGTCGATTTGGTGGGTCTGCGCGATGCCATCACGGCTCGTGGTGGTCCGCAGAGCGCCGAGGCGTGCCGACTCAACGAGGCGGACGGTCTCGCCGTCACCTGTGGCCTCGCGCCCTTTATCGACTCGGAGCAGACCGTCGTATTGGGCGACGGTGTTGGCAATATCGCGGTCGACCGGCCCGCGGGCGAGGACGGGCCGGTGCGGTTACTTGTACCCGTACGTGCGCCTGCATCGGTGGTTTGGATGGATCTTGTCGGCGGCGGCAGCGGGGCGAGCCTTGCGTGCGGGCAAGACGACGACGGTCGCTGTGACGACGCGCATCGCATCACGCGCTCCCCTCTTGACCCCGACATCGCTCTGCCGAATGAGCCCGCGCAGGTGTCGGTGGGCGACTTCGCGGGGCGCTTTGCGTACGTGCCTCACCTGCTCGGCGGTGCGCTGTCGCTCATCGCCCTCGACGGCGAAGCCGGCCCCGAACTCGTGGATGTCGAGGGGGATTTTTATCGCGAAGACCTGTTCGACGACGATGAACTCGCAGGTGGATTTGCGGTCGCGCAGCGCCCCTGCGATCCGTTGCTGGCCCCGGAGATCAGTCGCGACTGCACGCGCCCGGTGCTGTACTCCACGCATCGGTATTTTCCGGGCCTGCGTCAGTTCTCGATCGCGCCTGGGCGGGACCGCGTCTTGGGTGGCCCCCAACTTGTGGTGTCGTCGGTCAATGCTGCTGCCGTCGAAGGCCGGCCGTTTATGGCCGACCTCGCCTTCGAGGACGACACCGGGACGAAGTTGATCGCGGTGGTGACGACGCCGCCAGCGTTGATTCGAGTCCTGAGCACCGTTGACGACGCAGGGGCGCTCGTAGACGAGCTCATCGGCTCCACGCCCCTTTGCGCAGACCCAAACGCACTGGCCATGTTCCGGCCAACCGGTGGTGAGTCGCTCGCCCTCGTCGCGTGCCGAGGTGCGGCGGCGGTGGCGGTCGTTGGGTTGTCGAGCTTTCGGGTGATTCGCAGCGTGGCGGTCGGCGAGGGCCCCTCCGAGATCCTCGTGGACGCGGACCGCCAGGTGGCGTTTGTTTCCAATACCGAAGACAGCACGATCTCGATCGTGGGGCTGGATGCGACGCTGCCGGACTACCTGCTCGAGCGCGCGCGGCTGACTTCGTCGCGGTAGCGAGGGGCGATGCACGCCCGGTAGGTACCCGCGCATGGCCCCGTGGCCCGAAACGGGCGATGGCAGGACGACGGCGGTCAAAGCCGGGACGGGGCTAAAGCGGGCCATCGCGCGCCCGATTGTCTCCTCCGTGGTTGCTCGTCGCATCGCCGTGTCTGTCGTCCTCGCCGCCGCCTTCGGAGCGCTGGGGTGCGGGGTGAACGGTGACGATCCCAACGCATGGGGCATGGTGCAGTACGTCCACGCCGATCGGACATTCGCGCTTGAGTACCTCTCGCCCCCTTGGGAACCGCTGCATGTCGAGCCCGGGCTGCGGCTTCGCATCACCCCCGAGGTGTTTGGTTTCGACATAGGGATTGCGGCATCGACCCACGGCTTAGACATTGTTCAGGTGGCCGCCGAGGACCAGATCTCGAAGCTCCAGGGGGTGGAGGTGTTCGTCCCTGAGGGGGAACGCTTCGATCCGCTGGCTGGGTTGGAGATCCCCGCGCGGAGAGAACCGGCGCAGCCGCTCGCGCTTGTCGATCTTGCCGATCCGTTCGCGGTTGCGCGGGCGGAGCTGACGAATCTGGCGCTCGAACACGATGCGAAGATCGATTTCGACCTGTCGACGGTGCACAACGATGCCGGCCAGGAGGGGGTGACCTTCCAGGTGGTGACGGGGCACGACACGTTCATGCGCGTGGTGTACTTGCCGTCTGCACCCACTGTGGTGCGGGTCGCGATGGTGTCGGTCTTTGACCTGGCCACCGCGGACATTGACCAGATGCTTGACGGGGTGATCACCAATATGCCGGTGTCCGAGTCATCGGAAGGATCTGAAGGCTGATGGTTGGCGGCGCTATCGTCGGCCTGGTGGGCTTGCTCGCGAGCGTAGTCGCGGGACCACCGATTCTTCCCGAACTTCCGCGTCGCGGCATGCGGACGCCGAAGACGGAGGCGTCACCAAAGGCAGAAGCGTCACCGAAGACGGAAGCGCAACCGCAACCAGATGCTGCGCCCGTGTCCAACGCTGCATCGGACGAGCCTCCCGACACCCAACCTGCCACCGGCTCGCAAAAACCAGCTCCCGAGGCCTCACCGAGGCCCAAGCCCCAGCGGGCGGAGTCAGGGAGTCATGCGGTGTCTCCGGCGCGCCCCGCAGCTGCGGTACGGCCGCCGCTACAGCGGGTCGACACGCCCCGCACGGGCGCGATGCAGGGGGGGCTCGGTCCGCTCGTGGCGGCGACGTCGGCTGACTTTACGGCGTGGGCGGACGACGATCAGCGCGCCGCAGCCCCGCTCCAGCGCGCCAAAGCGCCCGACTCGGCCTCACTGCGTTCGCCTGGGGATCGACCTCCGGTGGCGGCCAAAAAGCCCGGGTATGGAGACCAAGTCGTGATTCGACGGGCGCGTCCACAACCGGACCCGGTCCCGCGTTTTCGTCGCGGTCCCAACGCACCCGAACGCTCCGCGACGGTGGTGGTGGGCTATCGCAACTTCACGATCCTCGATGCGCTGGGGCGACGGCAGGCGTGGCACATGGGCTCAGTCGAGTTCACGCCGTTTCGACGCTATTTTCGGCTTAACTTCCTGACCGAGGCGGGGGTCGAGGGTGGCGAGGCGGCACGTGGTGGCGATCGGGCCGACTTCATGGTCCTGCAAAAGCTCGGCGTCGGGCTGCAGTACCCGCACTGGGTCACGCCGTTTATTGAAGGTCAAGGTGGTGTTGGCGTGATGCGGATCGAGGTGTTCGAGCGCAACGAACTGGCACTGACCTGGAGCGTCGGCGTCGATGTCGGGGCGCAGTGGGCCGTGACACAGTGGCTGTCTCTTCACGCCGCGGTGGGCTGGATCCACCCGGTGATCCGAGCGGAAGCGGTCACCGTGGAATTCAACCGCGTCGCGTTCAAGGTCGGCGTTGGTTTCTGAGTCGTCCAAGCGGCGCTTGGCCCCCTACCGTTCGAACTTGACCGCGCGGGGACTGGCCAGGAATGGCAACCCGCCGCGCCCGAGTTGACCGACATCGTCTGCGCCCCAGCACACGGCCGTGCCGTTGGCCCGGCTCACGCACGATAGCGTGCCGCCGGCCGCGACCGTCCGGCCCCGGGTCACGCGCGGTACGGCGACAGGGATAAGGCGTGCGCGGCTTGGTGAGTCGCCGAGCTTGCCGTGAGTGCCTTCGCCCCAACAGCGTGCGCCGCCCGTGGACATCACCACGCAGGCGTGCCGAGGGCCCAGATCGAGGTCGACCGCCGCGGTGACGTCTTTGACCGGCACACGCGTGCTCCAGTCGGTTTGCACGCCCGCCCCGAGTTGGCCAGCGTCGTTCTTGCCCCAGCACGCGACCGCGCCCGAGCGGCGGCGTGCGCAGCTACTCGCATCGCCAAGCGAAACTTCGACCGCATCGTCGACGCGTACGACCTTGACCGGGCGCTGTATGGGCGTGCTGAGATCGGCAGCACCCGCGCCGTTGCCGAGTTGGCCGTTCTGGTTCTTACCCCAGCACATCACCGAACCGTTCTTCAGCCACGCGCACGTGTGGTCACCGCCCGCCGCGACGCCCAGTGCACTGGACAGCGTCGCCACCGACACGGGTTTCTTACTGACACCCCCTGGCTTGGCGCCGGTTTGACTAAACTCGTTGCCGCCCCAGCAAGCCACTTTGCCCGAGGTGCGTCGGACACACGTGTGGCCGCGGCCGGCGCTGACTTGTGTTGCGTCGCTCAAGCCCGGGATGTCGAATGGCCGCGCGCGGGATCCCTTGCCGCCGTCGCCGAGCTGGCCCTGCGCGCCTCGGCCCCAACACACTACGCGACCGTTGCTACGGACCGCGCACGCGTGCGCCTCTCCGGCTGAGATCGAGATCGCGTTGCTCACCCCAGCCACTTCTTGCGGGCTATTGGTGCTGTCCTTACTGCCGTTTCCGAGCTGCCCCTCTCCGCCCTCTCCCCAGCAGTGAACGACGCCTCCGCGTGTTCGTGCGCAGGCGAAGTCGTCCCGGCGACGAGCTGCGCGACGTTGTCGACGGCAAAGACCGGCGCCATGCCCGAGACCGGGCCCGGCTCTCCCACGCCCAAAGCGCCGCCTTCGTTGCTTCCCCAACACGCCACATCGCCGGCGCGTCGCAGCGCGCATGTGAACGCGTCGCCGGAGGCGATCATCGTGGCGTCCGGCAAACCCTGGACGGTCGCCGCGCCCGTTGCCGGTGCGGATGCGCCGTTGCCCAGGCGCCCCGCTCCCCCGTGGCCCCAACACTGAACCGTGCCCGAGGGCGACAGTCCGCACGTGTGGGCAGTGCCGGCCGACAGGCTCGTCACGCCGGACACTGGCGCACCCACCGGCTTGGATTTGTCGTCGCCCGGCTTTCCGCCGAGTTGGCCGAAGTCGTTGCGTCCCCAGCACACGGTCGCGCCAGTGGCTTGGCGAGCACAGGTGTGTCGGTCGCCTGCGACCAGGGCCGTTGCGCCGTCCGTACCTGCGACCAGTCTCGGGCGCTCGCCCCCCCGGGTGGTGCCGTCCCCGAGTTGGCCAAAACGACCGTCGCCCCAGCACGCGACAGCCCCGCGCGGCCGGGTGACACACGTGTGACCTTCGCCCGCGGCCAGTTCTCGAACGCCAGTGACGCCGCGTACGGTGACCGGCACCGGAGAGGCGTTGCGGCCCTTCATCCCGAGTTGACCGCGGCGGTTGTCGCCCCAGCACATCACGCTGCCGACCTTGAGCGCGGCGCACATGTGGTGCGATCCGGACGCGAGTGTGACTGCGCCTGCAATCCCCCGGACGGCCACCGGGCGCACGTTGCGAGTTTGTGACGCGCCAGCTTTACCGTGCCCGGGTTGGCCCTCCACGCCACGGCCCCAGCACACCACGCCGACGGAGCGTCTCAGTGCGCACGAGTGCGCGTCGCCCAACGCCAGCGCCACGGCGTCACGCACGTTGAGCACCTCGACCGGAGTAACGCGCATCTCTGACGTGCCGTCGCCGAGCTGGCCGGCATCGTTGCTGCCCCAACACAACACGCGCCCCGAACGATGGCGTGCACACGCATGCGAGCCCCCCGCCGCGATCTCCACTAGTGGATCGTCTCCCGGAGGGGGCGATCCTGCGACCGGCGGCTTGGTCACGCCGCCGTTGTGGACGGTGGTCTCGCACCCGAGCAGCCCGACCAGACCCAGCATCACAAGGGGGAGCAGCCAGCGGCCCCGACCACCGACCGTACGACTAGGCTCGCGTGTACAAGACTGCACCGGGCGCTAGCGTAACAGGGCTGTTGGACGTGGCCGAATAGCCCGGTTGTCGTGCGCAGGGAACCTGTGAGGCTTCCGATGAAGAAAGCCGGTCAGCGAGACGTTGGGCAGTTGCTTGGACGGCGGCCCGCCGTGCGCTACACGTACAGGCTCGCGTGGCTGACGATCGCCCCATTGCGCCGAGTGTGGCGCGCATCGAGCGGGCCCACGCGGCTGGTATTCGTCCAGACGCCCGATGGCTTGGATGCGGGATCGCGGCCCTGGTGGCGGCGGTGCTGCTTGCGTCGGCCTCTCTTGAGGAGATCGGTGCCGCGTTGTCCGTGGGCGAGCCGCATGCCGACGCGGCGGGCAGCGTGCGGGCGGGGTTGACGATCTGGGCGACGATGGTCGCGGCCCTCGTGGGGGCCGCCATTGCGACGCGCGTCTTGTGTGGAAGCCTCGGTTCGCGCGACGGTCGTGCACGGGCGCGGTTGGGACCCGTTGTCGTTCGTGGCAACGCACTGACCGCCGCGGTGCTCACCGTGGCGGCGGTGTTCGCCACACTCGCTTTGCTGCGCGGGGTACTCGCAGGTGCGGCGCGCTCGGTCGATGCGAGCCCCGATGGGATGGTTGCGGTGTGGACGTCGTGGGGCGTGTCGGTCTTGGTCGCGACCGGTGCGGTCTTGTGTGCCGCTGGACTGTTCGAGGTGTTGGCCTGGCGTTCGTCGCGACGT
>JAESSZ010000876.1 GCA_016763875.1 Nannocystaceae bacterium | reverse complement strand
GTCTCGCAGTTATCGCCCGTCTCATCGCACACCGAAAATGGCGCCAGGCTGCGAAAACACGCGCCCGCGGCACGGTCGTCAAAGCGACGGTCGACACAATAGCCCTGGGGCCCCGTCGTCTCTGCGTCGGCGCGGCAGGTTACAAACCAAGGCGCTCGGCACCGCCCTACCTCGCAGGGGTTGTCTGTGCCTTCTTCTGCGTTGTCGACGGCGCAAGCCGCCCCCTGGGAGTCGACCCCGACGCATTGCGTGCCCGCGAGATTGTGTCCCTGCGGGGACACGCATGCGGCCGTGCTCTCGCAAACCGCAGTGCGACGTTCGAGCCACGCCGGACGATCGTCGGGGTGGTGTTCGCGAAGCCGGTCGTAGTACGGGACACGGTCGACGTCGCGTTCACAGTTGTCGACCGCGGGATCGCACGACCAGAAATACGACAGCGACAGCGTCTCGTCGTCACGGTCCACCCCAACCTGAAAATCCCGGCACTGCGAAAACACGTCTCCCTCGGGATCACAGAGGATCGCTGAGTCGTCGTGGGGGTTGCGCAGGTTGTCGCGCGCGAGCAGACGTGTGCCCGACAGCGGCGTGCCGTCACCCGGGTCAACGTCGCTGCGAACGCCATACTTGGCGACCTGCGTGGCCAAGATGAAATCGCACTGGTTGCAACAAGTGTCGACCCCATCTTCGGGGCTGTCGCAAGAACGGTCGCCGGCCATCGCAACCGCGCGATAGTCCCAGCGTCCTCGGGTCGCGGTCACGATCCTGTCGACCTGCATTTTCATGGGCAGACCGGTCACCTCGTCGAGTCGGTTGCACGGGTTGGTCGCCGGATCCTCGTACGACTGGTGGGAGAACGGAATGTTGTTTCGCGCGAGGTTGTCGATGCACGACAGGTTGACCGCGCGGGTGACCCGATCCGGGGTTTCAAGGCGACCGGTAAAGTAGTCGCCGTTGAAGCGCGTGATCGGGCCCTCGATCTCCAACACCTGGGTCTTCCAGTCGTAGACCTCAAACAGTTGCGGGTTGTCCGGGCGCCTGCGGACCAGTTCGACGGACTCCGGATCCAACAGGTTGTTGAACACGAACTCCACACCGAAGGTCGTCATAAGCGGCGAAAGCCGGCAATACTCCTCGGGCCCCTGCAGCGAGGCGAGCGCCTCATCGGTGCTCACACACGGGCCCACCGACTCGATGAAGTACGCGCCACTGGTGAAACGGCCAGGGCAGTTGTCGCCCAGACATTCGGGGTCCAACAGGTGCACCTTGCGCGAGGCATAGTTGACCCCACTGATGCTCTCAAGCACGAGGCTGTGCGGGTCACAGATCCCGCAGTCAGGGTCCTCGATGCAACCGCCGGTCCCCAGCATAAGCATGCCCGCCACCAGGGCAGGCACGGCGGGCATCGCCCAACGACGACGGTCTCGCCTCGCGGCTACTGCGCCCTTTTCTTCTTGGGGCTGTCGAGCGTGTCGGGGATCTTGCGCCCCTTCTTCTTCATGATGCCCAGCACTTCGGAGCCCGCCCCCTTGGCGAGTTCCAGCAGCGCGACCGCGTCCCCGTACTTGGCTTCGTCGTGGAAGTCGACGAACACGACCTTCTTTTCGCGGAAGCTGAGCTGCCGCGTGATCTCGGCCGCCAACTTGGTCTTGTCCATCTGCTTGCGGTTGAGCGTGATGGCGCCCTCCTTGGAAAGACCGATGACCAGGGGCTCCTCGGCCTTGTGCTGCTTGTTCTTCATCCTGCTCTCCGGCGGCACGCGCACGGAGATCTCCCGGACATTCTGCGGGACCATGACCATGAAGATGATGAGGAGAACAAGACATACGTCCACAAGAGGGGTGACGTTGATGTCGGAGTTGGCGCCTTTTCCGCCGCCTGATGACACGGACATGGTCGTGTCTCCCTAGTCGCTCGTTACATTGGGGCACAGAAAATCTGAATGGTTCAACGCCCGCGAAGTTGCCCCATGACAGGGCGCCGACTTCGCGGCCATCACAGCCACCCCTATTCCCCGCCCGCCCCGCTCTCGGTTTCGTCTACGACCAACGCAATGTTGGTCATGCCTGACTCGCTGCCGTTGATCCACTCCATCACGATGCGCACACGACCGTAGTCGGTATCGCGGTCGCCCTTGACGAACAGCAGTGGCCCTTTGATCGACCCCGCTGCAGCCTTGCCGGTCGCGACTTTCAGGTCAGCCTCGAGCCGAGCCACAAAGCTCGACCGGTCCTTGTACAGATCTTGCTCGATCCACGCACCGTCGTTGTCGACGGAGACGAACACTTGCTCGCCCTCTTTGTGCTCGTCGGCCATGACGGTGATCGGGAGTCGCACGTCCCGCCCACGCCCCAGCATCGGGGTCACCACCATGAAAATGATGAGCAACACCAGGCACACATCGACTAGCGGCGTCACGTTGATGTCGCTGTTGGGACCCTCTGCATTGGGGCCCTTACCGCCCGCGTAGGCGATCCTACGCGTGCGTTTGCCGAGGTGGCCGCGGCTCATGTGTAACGACCTTCTTTGAGCACGAAGTCGATGAGTTCAGACGCCACATCGTTCATGTCGATGTGGAAGCTCTCAACCCGCGCGTTGAAGGCGTTGAAGAGCATGACCGCAGGAATAGCCACGATAAGGCCAACTGCCGTTGCCACCAGCGCTTCGGAAATACCGCCGGACACGGCGCCAAGTCCACCACCGCCGTCCGAGGACAAGCCCTGGAACGAGTTGACGATACCGACGACGGTACCGAGCAACCCGACAAACGGTGCCGTGGAGCCGACCGTCGCGAGCCAGGTCAGTCCGCGCTTGAGGCTGGCGGTCTCCCGCTCCTTGGCACGCTCCATCTGACGGTTGACCGCGTCGACCAAGTCGAAGTCGCCGACGTCGTCGGGTCCTTCTTCGCGCAGCGCCTCAAGACCTTCGAGGTACTCGCGGAGACCCGCGCCGACGACCTTGGCCACCGGGCTATCGGGATGCTGCTGAGCGGCCGCGACCGCTTCCTGCATCTTCCGCTCCTGGAGGAACGTGCGCAGCATCATGATGTACGCGAGCGACTGGCGCTTTGCGCGGCCGTACGCCCGAAGACGTTCGAAAATGATCGCGAGCGCGATCAAGAACATAACCGCAAGAAAGACGAGTACGGCTTTGGCGAAGAACCCCATCTGGGTCCACATGCCGCTGAGGCTGAAGTCGGCGCCGGCGTTGGCGAGGAGAATCAAGTCTTCCATCGTATTGGTCCTGATGGTGTCGTAGCGTTTTGAGGTTGGTTGAAACCGGGCGACCGCGCGTTTGCGGCGCCCCGGGGCGCATCCGAGGATGCAAAAATGGTTAGTCGGACTTCAGGTCGAAGGAGACCGTGGAGCAGGTTTCGATCGGTTTGCCCCCGACGAGGAATGGCCTAAATCGCCACTTCTTCACCGTATTACGGCAGATCTCGTCCACCTTGGGGTCATTGGGGAACTTCTTGGTCGTCTTGACCTTCACCGTCTTGCCCTTAGCCGAGACGCAGAAGCTCACCTTGCTGGTGCCGCCACGTTTATCGAACGTAAAGGCCTTGGTTCCCGCGAGCTTCTTCTTGTCGGGGTCCGGCGAGAAGATCGAGGCCTGCATAACGACGCCGATCGGTTTTTTCGCCGACTCTTGTTTCTGCGTCGTGTCGCGTCGTGTCGCGACACCGGCCATCGAGCCGCCGATCGTGCCGCCGACAACACCGCCGACGACGCCGCCGGGCACACCGCCAGGCACGCCGCCGGGCACACCACCGGGTACGGCCCCCTTGCTGGACGTGGCTGTCTTGCCCGCGTTCTCAGGAATCTTGTCGGGCACCTTCTCGGGCTGCACGATGTCGTCCAGCGGCACCTCTTCGTCCGGAATGTCGTCCGGAATGTCCTCGACCACTTCTTCCTCGGCGGAAGCCGGTGGCGGCGGTGGCGGCGGTGGCGGTGGGGCCGGGTCTTCCTCCATGACCTGAACCATGACGTAGCTCAGGGTCTGGGGATCGACCTGGGTGATGCTGAGTTTGTCGGCCACCACCATGAACGTGACCATCGAAACCAGCGTGACGCCCGAGGCTATCGCTGCGATCTGAAGCGCCAGCCGACGGCGGGGGTCAGTGCGTTGGTAGTGAACGTAGTGGTCGAACATCGTGGTTGGCTCGGGTCGGGGACGGCAGCAACAAAGCGGTGCAGGGCTCAGGGTAACGTGGTGATCGGGTCACTTACCCTTCTTCTTCCGCCTGTTTTTCTTCTTGGCGGCCTTCGCGTCCTCTTCTTGTTGGGCCAGCAGCGCGGCCTCGGCGATCGCCTTGATCTCTTCGTTTAGCGTGCGCTCCAACTCAACCCCGTCGGCCTCTTCTTGGGGCGTCAACGGCGGCGGCGGGCAGCACGGCCCCTCGGGGACCTTGGGGGGCGGCGGACAATTGGGAAGGTCGTCGATATCGCAGACCGCCTTCTCGTTGCGCCACGCCGACATCGCATCTTTACGAGCCTCGATAGCCTCGAGTTTTTCTTCGGGCAGCTCGGGATCGGGGATCTCCATGCGCGAGTACTGGCGCTGGCGAAACGCCATCGTGCGCCACACGAAGGCATCGCGGAATCTGGAGTCGAGGGCGGTGGTCTTGTCCAGCAACCGAATCACCTCGTCAGCCAACTCGATACGTTTGGCGGGAGGGATCTGCTCGTTGTACGGCAAGCCGCTGTCCGCCTCGGGAAAGAGCGGCCCGAACCGCCGAATCGCAAGTTCGTGCCACGCCTTGACCGATTCGGGGAAGTCCTCGGTCCGTTTCACGTACCAAAGGTCCTCCTTGGACGCGTCGCCACACTCCGAGTACTGGCGTGCAATGACCTTGTACAACGCCTCTTCCTTGGGCTCGTCGCGCTGGCGGCCGAGCCAATACTCAAGCAGATCGTCACAGCGCTCGTCGGCGTTGAGCAGCGCAAGGCGGTGATGCAGTAGTTGCTCGTCCGCTTGCTCGCGTTCTTCCGCGCTCTTGGTCTCAAGACGTTCGCGCCACTTGGTGAAGTCTTTGAGCGCAATGTCGGCGTACTCGCGCCGCTTCTCCCGCTGCTCCGGGTCCTTCATGATGAGGACCTGGCTCTCGGCGGCGCACGCCCGGTTCCAGAACAGCGTCACGCCATCGGGCTCGAGTGTCTCCGCTGCGTTGTACTTCTCGATGGCCTCCGGAAAACGCGCATCACCGTAGAGTTTGTTGCCCTCGCGGATCAGATCCCGCGCCTCGATCTTCGCGCAACCAGACAGCGCGCCAAAACCCAGAGTGGCGGCCACGAGCATGGCGCCCCAGGTGAGACGTCCTCGAACATTGTCGTTGGGTCGGCCCATCGAAGGCGGCAGTGTACAGCACTCACCCACAGTTGCGGCTACCTTGAATGTGCGTCGCTCGGCGCGCGCGCAGGGAGGAGCCTCACTAACGGACGGGGCCCGCAGGCCCCGCGCCGCGCCCGGCCAAGGTGATGAGGCGTGCTGTTTTTTCTTCATGCGTGCCGCGGCTTCCTACTCGAACTCGATCTCAAACGTGGAGGTCGTGCAGGTCTTACGCGCCTTGCCGTTGACGACAAAGGCGTTGAAGCGCCACCGACTCACAGCCTGTCGGCAGATCTGGTCTACCTCGGGATCGCCAGGGTAACGCCTCACCGTTTTTACGTCCGTGACCTTGCCCGACGTTGACACACAGAACGACACCGAGGAGACGCCCTTTCCGCGCGTGCCCAAGATCCCCGACTTGGTCCGCGACAACCGACGCTTGTCGGGATCCGGGGCAAACAGGGCGTGGGCTCTCACGACCGTGGCGCGCTTGGTCTGGGCCCGCGGCGTTGGATTGCTCGGCCGCACGCCGAGACGCGCCCCCGGCAGCAGACCGCAGGGCGGATTCGCACATACTGGGCCTGGAATTCGCGGCGGACCCAGCGGCCCGGTTGCGCCGATCCGGCCAGGTACGGCCGAGCCCAGTCCTGTTGTGACCGGCGCGCTCGCGTTGTCCGCGGGCTCGAGTGGGACGTCGTCGAGGAGATTGTCGGCACTGACGGGCTGGCTAACGCGTGGTTGGTGGTCGGGCGTGGCCGGCTCGGCTGCGCCCCCATGGACCACGGCGGGTGGAACCGCGCGCGCTGGCGGTGGGGGCGCCGGGATCTCCAGGGTGAACACGACCGCATATTGCTGCGTGGGCGCATCCACCGTGCGCACGCCGAGTTTGTCCGCGGTCCAACCGAACGACATCGCGGCGAGCAGTGCACCCGCAGCGGCGGCCGCGGACGTGACAAGGCGACCGCGGTCGCGGGGATCGACCTGCTGCCCGCGAAGGAAACTGGAGAAACGGGCGTCGGCGTGAACTGTGGTCATTGCGAACTCCAGGCGAGCGCCCCCGGACAAACGCGGCCGAACAAGATCGGCCCGTCCATCGCCGTAGGCGCGGGATCGAGGGTTGAATCATCCAACGGACGACGCGGCCACGACGGTCTTGGCCGGCCGCGATGCGTGTGTCCGCATGGCTGTCAACGCCAACCCACAGGCAGCCTTACAGCGACCATTCCAACGGCAACGCCACCCCGTCGATCGCCGCACAACCGCAGGCCAACGCGATGAGTCTATCCAAACCCAGCGCGCAGCCTACCGTTGGCGGCAGTCCCGGTGACGCCAGGGCGGCCAAGAAGCGTTGGGGCTCCGGCAGCGGTGGCTCCCCATGCGCGGCACGCAGACCCTGCACCGCTGCGAAACGCTGCCGCTGCGTCGTCACGCACGTCAACTCCGAGTAGCCGTTGGACAACTCGACGCCGCCAACGTGGCTCTCGAGCCGCAGCGCCACCCGTGAACAGGGCACCGTGGTGACCGTCGGTGCGTCGCAGCGGGACAACGCGGCCAGCGCCTGCGGAAACTCGACAACGTGGATGCCGTCGGTCTGTGCCTGCAGCCACGGATCGAGGTCTCGATCGCACCATGACGAGAAAAACGAAGACCAAGCGGCGAGCGTCGTGACGGCTTCGGGTGGCGCGGCGACTTCGGGCAAACCGGCACGAGGGATCGGCGTGGGCACGAGCGCAGGTTGTGTCGGAGCGAGCGCCGCCGTGAGCATCGCGGCGTCTTCCTCCCCCGTGAGGCTCACCCCCGTCGTACGCGCGACAAGGTCGAGGAAACCGTGGGTCTGCCAGTCGCGCGGTCCCGAGCGCCGCCCAACCGCGTCGAACACAGCGGCGACTACGGATTGAGTATCTGCGGCCAGGCGTCGCCAGTCGTGTTGGTTTGGCCGGTACCACTCCACGAGGTGAAACTCCTCGGCGCGGAGTTTGCCGCGCTCTGACGCGCGCGCCACGTGGGCGATTTGGAAGATCGGGCCGGCCCCGTGCGCCAGTAGGCGCTTCATCGGAAGCTCGGGGCTGGTCGCCAGCACCCCTCCGGTGACCCGCAGCGGCTCGATATACGGCTCAATCGCAACCGCGGGCAGTCGTACCGGCGTCGAGACCTCAGCGAGGCCTTGGGCACGAAAGTAGGCGCGCACGGCGGCCAGTGCGACATCCCATGCCGCGATGCGTGCGCGGAGTTCCACTGCGCCTTTGCTCAAGTGGCGAACGCGTCTGCGTTCGCTCAGCTGTTGACGCGCTCGACGTACGAGCCGGTGCGAGTATCGACTTTCACCTTGTCGCCCTGCTTGATGAACAACGGCACGTTGAGGGTGCCTCCGGTCGACACAACCGCTTGCTTGGTCACGTTGGTCGCCGTGTCGCCTTTGACGCCCGGCTCGCATTCGGTGATCTCCATGACCACGTGGCTCGGGAGGCTGATGCCCACGGGGCGCTCGTTGTGAAACAGAACATCACACTCGAGGTTGTCCAACAGCCAGTTTTTGTCGTCGCCAACAACGCGGACCGGCACCTCGACTTGCTCGTACGTGTCGCAGTCCATGAACGTGAAGACTTCGGCAGTCGCGAACAAGAACTGCATCTTGTTGGACTCGACGTTCGCTGCGATGAGCTTTTCCCCCGACCGATACGTCCGGTCAAAAACCGCGCCCGAGATCAGGTTCTTCAGCTTGCACTTGTACAGGCCCTGGCCTTTGCCAGGCTTGACGAAGTTGAACTCCACGACCACGAATGGGTGCCCATCGATCTCCAACTTGGCGTTCTTGCGCAGCTCACTGACGTCCATGCAGGGGCTGCGCTAACCCACACTGCCCCAGGCCGTCAATCAGGAACCCAAGTTCCTGCCCTGTCCCCTCTTGGGTCGGCAAGCTCACGCCACCCGGTGGCGTACCGGGTAATTCCGAGACAGAGCCTGTATTAGGACAACGCAACGTCGTGATTACGGCCGGTCTGCCCGGCCATGCCATGCCCCAAGCGCCCTGGTCATCCGTGAGGACATGTGGCAGGGTTGATTCTCCGGTTTATCGCGAGAAATACCGTACAATGAGACTCACGACCAAGGCTCGCTATGGATTACGCGCCCTTTGCCACGTCGCACACCGCGGATATGCCTCCGCACAGGTGATTGCGGAACGCCAAGCGATTCCCTCACGATATCTGGAGGAAATCATCGGTGAATTGCGCCGCGCTGGCCTTGTCATCGGGAAGCGTGGACCGCGCGGTGGCTATCGTCTCGCGAAGCCTCCCGAAGAAATAGCGGTCGCGGACGTCTTGAGCGCGCTCGCCACCACGAGTGGGTCATCGACGACCGGCGACCCGCTCGACGAGATCACCGCGTTGGTCGAGCAGTCGGTGGACGAACGCCTGCAAGCCGCCGTCGGGAGCCTCAACCTCAACGATCTGCTCGGTGAAGCCGCTGAGCGCCATCGCCGCAGCGCGGCGAACTACGTCATCTGAGTCTCCGAGACGCCTGCGGCCCGCCGCCGAGACGCCATGTCTGCCCAGACCACGCCCAACGCCCACTGGGAGGGCCCCACCGCGGGGAACATCCTCGGGCTGATCGGAAACACGCCACTGGTGCGCCTGCGCCACGTCGCCGGCGACCGCAGCACGCACGCGGACGTCTGGGTGAAATGCGAAATGATGAACCCGGGCGGCTCGATCAAGGACCGGATCGCCCTGGCGATGATCGAGGCTGGCGAACGCGACGGGCGCCTGACGCCCGGGAAGTCCGTCCTCGTGGAGCCGACCAGCGGCAATACGGGCATTGGCCTTGCGCTCGTCGCCGCCGTGAAGGGCTACCGACTCGTGCTCACGATGCCGGAGTCGATGAGTCTGGAGCGCCGCAATCTTCTCAAGGCCTACGGTGCCGAGATCGTACTGACGCCCGACGATCGCACGATGGAAGGCGCCGTGGCTGCGGCCGAGGAACTGTGCAGTCGCCCCGACCACGTGATGCTGCAGCAGTTCGAGAACCAGGCCAATCCCGACGCGCATCGCGCAACAACCGGGCCTGAGATCCTTACCGCGATGCAGGGCCTATCGATCGACGCGTTTGTCGCCGCGGTCGGGACTGGTGGCACGATCACGGGTGTGGGTGACGTGCTGCGCAAGCACAACCCAGCGGTGCATATCGTCGCGATCGAACCCGAACGCAGCGCGGTGTTGGCCGGCGGACCCTCGGGACCCCACAAGATCCAAGGCATCGGTGCGGGGTTTGTGCCTGCGGTGTTCGATACCGCGATAGCCAATGAGATTGTTCCGGTCGCGGACGAGGACGCTTACCGCATGAAGAAGCGCCTCGCCCACGAAGAGGGGTGCCTGGTCGGTATCTCCTCGGGAGCCAACGTTTTCGTAGCGGCGGAGATCGCCAAGCGGCTCGGACCGGGCAAAAACGTCGTCACGATCCTGTGCGATACGGGCGAACGCTACTTTAGCCTCGATGAGTACTTCACCGCCGAGGGAGAACGGCGCTGAGCGGAGCTGTCATGCGAGACGTCAGCCATCGTGGCGAGGCAGACACGCATTTCTGGGTGGTCGGCGCCGGAGGTCTCGGGTGTCCTGCCCTGCTGGGACTGCTTGGGGCGGGCGCGCGTCGCATCACGGTGATCGACCATGACCGGGTCGAGACCCACAACCTGCAACGACAGGTGCTCTACTCGGTGGCCGACGTCGGGGCCCGCAAAGCCGAGGCCGCCGCGTTTGCGCTGCGACTACGCGCGCCCAACATCGAAGTCGATGCCCGCGTGGAGAAACTCGACACCGACAGCCTCGCGCAGCTCATCGCGGACGCGGGGTCCCACGCGGTCGTCCTCGAGTGCACCGACTCGCCCGATCTCAAGTTTGCGGCCAACGACGCGGGTCTGCGATACGACACGCCGGTCGTCATTGCCGCGGCACTGGGCTGGGCTGGCCAAGCGATTGCCGTGCACCGAGCGCACGCTTGTTACCGCTGCATTTACGAAGCACCACCGGCCGCCACGGCCGTGCCCAGCTGCGAAGAGGCCGGCGTGTTGGGCGCTGGCGTGGGACTGCTCGGTTTTATTGCGGCGCACTTGGCAGTGACGCTTGCAAACGATCCGACGCAGCACGCACCATGCGGAAGCCTGCATCGCATCGATCTGCTGTCGGGCACCGCGCGCCGTTTTCAGCCGGCCCCCCGCCCGAGCTGCCCGGGGCCACACACGGTGGTCCCGCGGGCCAGCGCAGCATCGTCGTAACCCCACCCGTCTCTGAAACGATTCACTGCATCAAGCACGCAACACGAGCACGCACTACGATGGCCACGGTCAGAATCCCCACCCCGCTTCGCAAGTACACCCAAGGCGCCGAAGAGGTGCAGATCAACGCGGGCACGGTCCGCGAGTTGATCGAAAACCTTGAGACCGCACACCCCGGGATCCGAGAACGCATCTGCGACGACAAAGGCGCCGTGCGACGCTTCGTCAACGTGTTCGTTGGCGAAGAGGACATCCGGTTCCTCGACAACCTCGACACAGCCGTCAAAGACAGCGACGAGGTCAGCATCGTGCCCGCGATCGCAGGCGGGACCACCACAACCTCCTAAGGCGCTGAGCGATATTCTCTATGGCCGACGCAGTCGCACAACGCACTGACACGCCGCCGCCGGCGGCGGTGCAACTCGCTCGCACCACGCGAACCGCGATTCGCGTGGACTGCATCCTGGACCTCATCGGCAATACGCCGCTGGTGCGTCTGGGCACCATCGACCGCGACTGTCCTGCGGTCGAGATCTGGGCCAAGTGCGAGTTCGCCAACCCGGGAGGGTCGGTCAAAGACCGCGCGGCCAAGCGGATCATCACCGACGCACTGGCCCGCGGCGACCTCGACAATGGTGTGCGCCTGGTGGACTCCACGAGCGGCAATACGGGCATTGCGTACTCGTTGGTGGGCGCTGCGCTCGGTTTGCCCATCTCGCTGGTGATGCCGAGCAACGTGTCAAACCCGCGCAAGCAGGTAACCGCGGGCTTCGGCACGGAGATCATTTTCTCCGATCCGATGGAGGGCAGCGACGGGGCGATCGTGATCGCCCGCGAGCTGGCCGAAGCCAATCCGGACAAATATTACTACCCCAACCAGTACGCCAACGACAGCAACTGGCGGGCGCACTATGACGGTACGGGGCCCGAGATCTTGGCGCAGACCAACGGCCGGGTCACACACTTCGTCACGGGCATCGGGACCAGCGGCACCATCATGGGGACCGCGCGATTCTTGCACGACCATGACCCGTCGATTCAATGCATCGGCGTGCAGCCCGACGACGCGATGCACGGCCTCGAAGGACTCAAGCACATCCCGTCGAGTCTGGTCCCGCCGATCTACGACGAGTCGGTGCTCGACGACACGATCTGGATGTCGACAGAGGTCGGCTGGGACATGGCGGAGCGCATCGCATCGGACGAGGGACTCTTTGTCGGCCACTCCGCCGGTGGCAACGTCGCGGCTGCGCTGCATGTTGCTCGCGGCCTGGTCGAGCAGGGAAAACGCGGCGTGGTCGTCACGGTACTGTGCGACCGAGGCGACCGCTACTTCGCGCCGCTCACGTGGGAGAAACACTATGTCTGGTGATGACGCGAGTCCCCCTGCAATCTCAGCCGAGCATCTTGCGGCGATCTACGCCCAGTCCCGTGAAACGTTCCCCGACGAGTGTTGTGGCTACATCGTTGGGCACGGCCGTGACGCACAACTGTTCATCTGCGCCAACCGTCAGGACCGCCTGCATGCGCTCGATCCCGAGTCGTATCCCCGCACCGCGGCCAACGGGTACAACATTGGCGGCAAGGAGCTGCTGGACCTTGCCCGCAGTTTCGAGTCTGAGCGCCCGGCGACGATCATCTACCACTCGCACCCGCGTGTCGGTTCGTACTTCTCAGAGGAAGACACCCGCGCGGCCCTGGCTGCCGGGTACCCCGTGGACTACCTCGTGGTCGACGCACAGGACCACGCCGTGCCGGGGTCGATCTTGTTTCGCCGCGAGGGCGATACGTACGTGGAGCTTGAGGTCTATGGCGACCCCAAGCGCGAGACCTGAGCCCGAGACCTAAATCGCTAGCTTAAAACGCAGGGGCTCGTACACGCCCGTCGCGGACGGCTGCGACCCAGTCTCGGTCGGCGGCGAGAAACTCGGAGACGGGGAGCTCGGCGACATCGCAGGCCAACAGCGACAACCCCGGCTCGAGACTCAGGCCCATCGCTTCGACGGGACCCGCGGGGAGCAACGCGCCATCGACGTGGTACACGACGAGGATCACCTCTGGACCCGGGGGCGGGTAGACGTGGTGCAGGACCTCGGCCACGGGTCCTACCCGCAGTCGCGACGCGCCTGCCCCCCACTCCTCGCGCAACTCACGACCTAGCGCCGCGGCGGGTCCCTCGCCGACTTCGAGTTTCCCCCCCGGTAGCTCGAGCGCCCCGCCCCCGAAACTCGCATTGAGGGGCTTGCGATGGACCAAGACGCGATCCGCAGAAAGCCAGATCAAGCCGGCGGCAACCACAATGCGTGGGCGGTCCGCAGCCCCGGGTCGTTCGTTTCTCACATCCTGTCGCGCGCTCATCCGACCGCTTACCTCACCTGGCGCCAGAGCCGTCGAGCCCCCTCGATACTTTACGGCAACGCCATCACAGCCGTATGCTGCGCCGGTCCCATGCGCCTGTTCGCCGGAAAGATTCCCCACATCATGGAGGCCGTGTGCAAAGCACTCGTCGACCCCGGCCACATCGAAACGCAGAACCGTGAGGAGTTCAAGCGTGACGTCGAGTCCGTCCTTCGCGAGTACCTGCGCAAAGAGCGAGAGTTGACGGAGCAAGCCAAAGACATCCTTGAACAGCGCGGGCTTCCGTACTCCGACTTGTTTCGCACCAAGCGTCAACTGGCTGAGCGCGCGGAGTTTGCGATCGGCGACGAGTCGATCAACTGGATGGCCACGCAGCTCATTGAGGTGTTCATGCGCTCGCAGTGGGTCGAGGAGATCTATGCCGAGGACGAGATCCTGCGCCGCGCGATTAAGGATGTTCTGCACAAGCACATGCAGGCCGACGACGATCTCGATCGAGAGGTGCGTCGTCACCTCAAGCACCTCTCCGAAGGCACCAGCTCGTTCGAGATCGAGTACCAAAAACAACTCGACGCGGTGAAACGCAAACACGGGTTGCAGTAGCGACGAGCACGGCCGAGTCCCATGGCCCACATCCTCGTCTACCTTCAACGAACGCCGCAGGGCCTGCACCCCGGTAGCGCGCTGGCGTTGTGCATTGCTCGGGACATCGCGAGCAACCGCGGCGCGTCGATCACGGCGCTATGCCCGGGCGATGCGGGCACGATTGACGGGGGGACCGTGCGTACGGCCGGCCGCTTCGGCGCGGACGTCATGGTGTTCTTCGGACCCAACGGGCTGGCCGACACCATCGAGCGACTCGCCCCCGTCCACCTGCTCACCCCCTGGAGCACAGAGGGCTTGGCGGCCGTGCAGGATGTAGGACTCGGTGCCGCCGTGCCTCGCTGGATCTGTACCGCCCGCCCCCCGGGTGCGGGCGCAGATACGGTGACAGGCATCGTCGCCGGTACGCTGCCGTGGCACGCCTTGGACGCCGAACTCGATGCGGAGTACCTGGGCGACGTGGATGCGAGCACCCTGCCCGACTGGGTCGGGCCTGCCGCGTGCCTCGTGCAAGAAGGCGATGCGCCAGGGTTCAGCATGGTCTCGCGCGGGCCGCTGCACTTCGTGGCGGGCGCCAAACACGACGCGGGTACCCAAGAGACGCTGGAACGACTTGGCGCGGTGTCGGTGGCCACCGACGACCTCGCCAGTATCACGCAAGGCTCGCTGTTGTGGTTTTCCGACGGGGCGCAACCGCTACCGGACGCGCTGCAAGCGTGCGCACCGCACGTACGCACGATCGTGCTTGCGGGTGAAGACGGCGGGTTCGATCCCAGCTGGATGCACGCACAGCTCGTGCTCCCGGGACCGTGGGAGCACGCTTTGGCGCGACTACAGGAACCACTGTGGAGAGCAGCGCTCGCGTGACCAGCGACGCTGCGTTGCTGGCTCTGCTGTCCAAACCGACGCGTGCGTCGCGCTCCTCGGTCCTTATCACCGCCTCGGCTGCGGACTCCGAACGATGGCCCAACGCGCACGGCACCGTCGTGCCCGACCGCGACCTGCCCAAACTGCTCAAGACCATGGCGAGCGGTCCGACCGGCAAGGGGCCGCAGATCGTCGTCACGCATCGTCTCTCCCCAACGATTCTGCGGGCACTGAGAACACGGCCGCCACCGCTGTTGGTGGTCACCGGCCCCGCCGACGATGAGGATGTCCAGTCCCTCGCGACACTCGGCAGCACGCGGGTCCTCGGCCCACTCGCGACGCTGCGCGTGGGGGATGGGGACGTTGTCGCGTGCGCGACGTCCGATGACGAGTTGACCGGTTTGTGTCGCAGTCTGGGTGCCGACGCGATCCGTGTGGCGCTCAGTCCCACCCCGGGTTGGCTGGAGACCTGGCTGTCCGACCCCGCGCTGGCTGGCCTGGCCGTGGCGGGCACGATCCATGCAGCTGCCTTGACCGTCGCGTGGGCGCGGTGGGCCACAGCGCGCACGGCCCCCGTGGTCTTGGTCCCCGTCGGTGTACCGACCCCGCCGCTCACCGAACCCGGCCATCCGGCGCTCGCCCTGGCCGTCGCAGCGCACGCACTGGAACGGCACACCGGCCCGGTGTTCCCCTCGCCCCGTGTGATCGCGGCCGTGCTTGAGGGTCTCCGGCCTGGCGCCCTCTCGCGCGATACAGCCACCGAGCCAGCACAGACCTCGGCCAGCCAGACCGCGATCTGGGACCAGGCACGCCGCGCATTGCCCATGACCGGGGCAGCGCTCGGCATGGACGCCCCGCGGATCGACGTTGGCCCCGCACCAACCGCGGCGTTCCTGGCGCAGCGTGCCCTCCTTCGTGCCGATCGTGCGCGCTCCCTGTCGAGGCGCACCCAGAGCACGCCTCCGCCACCTGACCCTGAGGGGATTGAGCGCGCCGAACAGTTACTCGCGAATGCGGGCCAGGCGCTGACCGACCACGAGAGCAAGGTGGTGCTTCGCGGGTTCTCGATCGAGGTCACCCGTCAGGCGGTCGCCAACTCCGCCAGCGGAGCGGCCGGGTTCGCCGACCGCATCGGCTACCCGGTTGTCCTCAAAGCACTGTCCCCGGACTTGCGGCGCCGCGCCGACATTGGGGCCATCGAGTTGGCGCTGACGACCGGCGCCTCCGTACGACGGGCGTTCGCGTCGATCGTCGACAATGTGTCGCAACGCGCACCAACGGCGCGCCTCGACGGGGTGCTGGTCGCTGAGATGGTTCCGCCCGGCCTCGACGTGCACTGTGGTGTGATCCGACTCCCCGATGAGCAGGGGCTTGCGATCTACGGGCGCACCGTCCAAGCCCAAGCCCCGATCGAGCCCGCGATGGCACTGCTGCCGCTGTCGGGTCCCGACGCGATGCTGCTGGCCCACGCGATCCTGACACGACTGCCCATCCCTGGTCTGCGGCGGGCGGACGACCCGGACGTCGAGGATCTGGCGCGCCTGC